>JBEGOE010000167.1:0-4020 GCA_041182165.1 Actinomycetota bacterium | reverse complement strand
GTGCGCTGCCGGGTCGAGCACGGTGTCGTGGCCGAGCAGTGGGTGGGGCGCCCGTCGGGCGAGGGGCGCACGGTTGCGGTCGACACGGGTGCTGCGCCTGTCGAGTTCACCGTGGTCACGCGCGGCGTTGTCAGCGAGAGCGACGTGGACCACGCCATGGAACGGGTCCGCGCCGTGGTCCGACGTGTGCACGAACCGATCCTGTTCGCACGGCTGAAGCTCTCCGTCGTCGGCGACCCCGCGAGGGCCGAGCCGGCGCTCGCACAGGTGACGATCGACGTCGACGGCGACCTCGTCCGCGCCCACGTCGCCGGCCACACGATGCACGAGGCGGCCGATCTGCTCCAACGGCGCCTGAACGACCAGCTCGAACAGCGGGCCCAGCGCCGCGAGGCGCTGCGGACCCGCCCTGCCGGGCATCAGGCCGGCCAATGGCGTCACGGTGACCGGCCCACCGAGCGCCCGGGCCACTTCGATCGCCCACCCGGCCAGCGCCAGCTCGTGCGGCACAAGATGTTCGACATCGACGAGCTGACCGTCGATGAGGCAGCGTTCGACATGGAGCAGCTCGACTACGACTTCCATCTCTTCCGCGACCTCGCCAGCGGCTACGACAGCGTGCTCGAGCGGCTGCCGGGTGGCGGCTACCGGCTGCATCCGCTGCACCCCGTCCCGCAGGACACCAGCCCCACCTCGATCTCGCTCACCGTCGCCGAGTCGGCGGCCCCGCAGTCCACCGTGTCCGAAGCGATCGAGCGTCTCGACAGCAGCGGCGCGCGCTTCGTGTTCTTCGCCAACTCGGCCACGGGCCGCGGCAACGTCGTGTACCGCCGCTACGACGGCCACTACGGCCTCATCGTCCCGGAGTGAGGAGCTTGCCATGCAACGTGTTCTGCATCGTGTCGACCCGAACCTCGTCCGCCGGTTGGCGTCGTGGCGTGGCGAACCGGTCGTCACCAGCCTGTACCTGGACGTCGACGGTCGCGAGCGTCCGGTTGCTGCCGACTGTCAGCGGGCGTTCGAACAGCTGGCGGACGACGCGCGTCGTCGTGCCCGCAGCTGGCCCTTTGCCGAGGCCGTCCCCTCCGTCGAGGCCGACCTCGATGCGATGCGAACCTGGATCGCGCGGGGCATCGACCGGTCGGCGACGCGCGGCGTTGCCCTGTTCTCGTGCCACGACCAGGGCCGGTTCGAGGCGGTGGAGCTTCCGATGCCGGTGCCTGACCGCGTCGCCATCGGACCGTCGCCGCGCATCCGCGAGCTCGTCGAGGCACACGATCCGGAGCCGATCCTCCTCGCCCTGATCGATCGCACCCACCTGCGCCTGTTCCGCGTGTTCGGCCACGGGATCGAGGAACTGCCGTCGACGGCCGCTCACCACGAGCGTGCAGTCGATGACTCGGTCGAGCTCGGCAGCTTCGAGCGTCGGCACGAAGAAGCCGCCCACGCCCACGTCCGACGCTCAGTTGCCGATCTCGAGGCGGCCCCGCGCGAGTGGTCTGCCGTCCGGATCGTCGTCGGTGGTCCGGATGAGCCGCTCGCCGAGTTGGAACGGCGCCTCGCCCCCAGCACCCGAACGATGGTCGTCGGCCGGGTCGGCGTCGGCCTGGCAGCTCCGTTGGACGAGATCGCCGGTGCTGCCCGCGCCGTCGGCGAACGCGCCGATCGAGACCGCACAGCAGCGCTCCTCGGCGACCTCGCGCAGCGTGCAGCTGGCGCTCATGGCACCGCGATCGGCCTCGACGCCACGTTGACCGCGCTCGCGCAGCAGCGGGTCGGCGTGCTGTTCGTCAAGGACGGGTACTGGGCGCCGGGCGTTCGTTGCACGTCGTGCGACTACGTGGGGCTCGATCGCCCTCGGTGCCCCGTCTGCGACACACCGATCGAGATCGTGGACGATGTCGTCGAAGCCGCCATCGAGCGGGCCGTCCTCCAGGGCGCCGACGTGGAGTTCTGCCGGGGTCCTGAGCTCGACCTGTTCGGCCGGATCGCCGCCATCGAGCGGTACTGACGACGTGGCCCGGCGTCCGCCCCCGACAACGAGAACAGCGGCCCCCACGGGGGCCGCTGATCTGCATTCTGCGAGCGGATGACGAGATTCGAACTCGCGACCCTCACCTTGGCAAGGTGATGCTCTACCAGCTGAGCCACATCCGCGTTGTGCGACTCGGAATGATACGCGCCAGTCGCGCGAGAGACAACGCCGCCCCCCGGGACCTTGGCGACAACGCAGTTGATCAGGACTTCTTGAGGTCGATCCGCAGCACGAGGACGCCGTCTTCGATGGTGCCGGCCGCATCGGCGACGATCGCGAAATCCATGAAGTCGTTGTTGGCCTGCTCGATGAAGGCCTGACGCTCGGCCCCGGCCACCGGTGGCAGTGGGCGCTGGCGGACGGCGGCGGCGCGCTCGCGGAAGCGCTGGAGCATCGCATCGATGTCGAGTTCGGCCATGGCGCGAGGGTACCCGAGTCAGTGGCCCGCGACAGGTGGCGCGCCACCTGCCACGGTGGGATCACCGGTGCCGAACAGGTGGGGCGACGGTGCTGCGAGGGTTGGATCGCCAGAACCCGCCACCGGTGCGGCACCGGACGTCGGACGATGCGATCGGGCGAGGTGTTCGGTGAGCAGGCGCTGGCGGTCCGATTCGGCGGCAGCGAGGAACTTGCGGTCGCTCATCACCTCGAGCGACGCGAGCGCCGACGGCTCACGCCGGGTGCCCCGCCACCACCAGATGGTGAGCGCGAGCACCACGGCACCCATCAGCGCGAGCCCACCCGCAGCGAGGAACACGCGGGCGTCGGCCTGGCTCTCGCTGAGGGCGCCCCCGAGGACTCCACCACGAACGACCAGCCCACTCGACATCCCGCCATTGTGGCCGATCCGAGCTGGAGCGACGCGTTCACCCCTCGCTTCGGGCAAGCTGGCGGCATGGAAGTGGTGTGGTTCCTGCTCGCCGTCGCCCTCATGATCGGGCTCGCCTGGCTCGGCTACCAGATCGAGCCGCATCACGTGTCGAAGGACGGCCGCCGCATCCTCTGCAACGCGCAGCTGCTCACCGAGCATGGCGAGCAGCTCACCCGCTGGCGCGAGACCAAGGTGCTCGTCCTCGCGGACAACCGTGTCGTGGTCGAGCAGCGCCGCTTCTTCCGGCGCCGGTCCAGCATCTGGAAGGTGGTCGCCGAGTCCGATGCACCCCCCCGCCGGCGAGCGGTGTTCCTGCTGAGGAACGCCGACCCGGTCGACGGCCCCGAGATGCTCGCGTTGCGCCTGCCCGCCTCGAGCCGGGGCAACGACATCCTCAGGGCGCAACTGGCGGCCTGACGCCGCCGATCGACTCGATGAAGCGACCGAGGTGCACGCCCACCGCTTCCGACTCGATCAGGAAGGCGTCGTGACCGTGCGGCGAATCCAGCTCGGCGTACTCGGACGCCACGCCGTTGGCGGCGATCAGTTCGGCGATCTGGCGCTGCTGGTACGACGGGTAGAGCATGTCGCTCCAGATGCCGAGCGTCAGCGTCGGCACGTCGATGCGCGCCATTGCCTTCTCGAGACCGCCTCGGCCGCGGCCGACGTCGTGGAGGTCCATCGCCTTGCCGATGATGAGGTAGCTGTTCGTGTCGAACCGTCGGATCAGCTTCTCGCTGTGATGATCGAGGTATCGCTCGACCTCGAACCGCTGCCACAGGTCGAGCTTGCCGCTGAGCTCGTTGCCATCGGCCATCTCGCGCCCGAAGCGGTCGGTGAACACGTTGTCGCTGCGGAACGTCACCTGCGCCACCATCCGGGCGACGGCGAGGCCCTCGCTCGGGCCGTCGCCGGCCTCGGCATCGTAGTAGTCGCCACCGCGCCAGCGCGGGTCGAGCTGGATCGCCCGCCGGCCGATGGCACCCCACGCGATCTGCTGCGCCGTGGCCTGGGCGCACGTCGCGATGGGGACGATCGACCGGACGCGCCGCGGGAACGTGATCGCCCACTCGAGCACCTGCATGCCGCCCATCGAGCCGCCGATCACCGAGTG
>JBEGOE010000166.1:0-4066 GCA_041182165.1 Actinomycetota bacterium | reverse complement strand
GCGCTCGCCCAGCGCAGCCAACTGCGTGAGACCGACGGCATGGTCGACCGGATCCTGGGGTCGCGTGCGGCCACCGCCGAGCTCGACCACGGCCAGGCCGACCCGGCGGGTGTCGATGCGGGTGACGATGCCCGCTGCCGGGGCGTGCACGTCGACCACCACGGGTGCCCGCTCGAGATGCTTCCAGGGCTTGGCGACCAGGTCACGCGGGCCACCGAGGGCGCGCACCATCGCTTGGAACCGGTCGGCCGCTGCACCGCTGTCGAGCGCCGTCTGCAACTTCGTCCGGGCGGACGTCGCTGTGCGGGCCAGGTTGCCGAGCACGAGCATCTCGGCGGCCAGCGCCATCACCACCTCGTGCATCCTCGGCTCGCGGACGGCCCCGGTGAGGTAGTCGATCGCGTAGGCGACCTCGAGGGCGTTCCCCGCCGTGCCAGCCAGCGGCTGATCCATATCGGTGATGAGCGCCGTGGTGGGCATGCCCGCCCCCGCAGCGACGCCGGCGATGCTCTCGGCGAGCGCTCGAGCGTCGGAGACGCTCACCATGAACGCGCCGCTCCCCCACTTGACGTCCATCACCAGCGCATCGAGACCGGCCGCCAGCTTCTTCGACAGGATCGACGCGGTGATGAGCGGGATGCTCTCGACGGTGGCCGTGACGTCGCGGATCGCGTACAGCCGTTTGTCGGCCGGCGCGAGGTCGGTGGTCTGGCCGATGACGGCGCAGCCGACCTTGCCCACGACCCGCTGGAACTCGGCCAGCGATGGCGTGGCCCGGTAGCCCGGCACGCTCTCGAACTTGTCGTAGGTGCCGCCGGTGTGGCCGAGCCCGCGCCCCGAGATCATCGGCACGAACCCGCCACACGCCGCCACCATGGGTGCCAGCATCAGGCTGACGGTGTCGCCCACACCCCCGGTGGAGTGCTTGTCGACGACCGGCCCCGCCAGGTCCCAGCGGAGCTGCGTCCCGCTGTGGGTCATGGCCCGGGTGAGCGAGACGCACTCGTCGACGTCCATCCCCCGGAAGTAGACGGCCATCGCGAAGGCGGCGGCCTGCGACTCGGCGACGGCGCCCGAGGTGAGCCCGACGACGAACCGGTCGATCTCGTCGGCCTCGAGGCGGTGGCCGTCGCGCTTGGCGCGGATGATCTCCTGCGGCAGCATCATCGGCCCAGTATCACCCGTCGTGGACCCGGTCAGTACCGCGTGGTGTCGGCGTCGTCCGGTTCGGTGCCGTCGATCAACGCTTCGAGTGCATCGAGCAACCCGCTCGCACCGAAGCGGAACGTCGCCGGCGTCGCCCACTGCGGTCCCATCACCTCGTCGGCCAGTGCGAGGTACACGCCGGCATCATCGAGGGTCCGGATGCCACCGGACGGCTTGATGCCGACAGCACGACCCGAGTCGCGGATGGCCTCGAGCATCGCCCGGACCGCTGCGGGAGTCGCAGACACGTCGGTCTTGCCGGTGGAGGTCTTGACGAAGTCGGCGCCGTGGTCGATGGCCAGCCGGGCCGCTGCACTGATCGACGCGACCGACGGGTACGAGCCCGTCTCGAGGATCACCTTCAGGCGCCGTGGCGGGGTGACCTCGGCACGGACGGCATCGACCATGGCCGCAGCCACGTCGATCCGCCCGGCGAGGAACGAACGGTACGGCAGGACGAGATCGATCTCGTCCACGCCGTCGTCCACGGCTCTGCGGGTCTCAGCCACCGTGGCCTCGACATCGTCGCCTCCCGCGGGGAAGTTGACGACCGTGGCCACGGCGACACCGGTACCGGCAAGACGCTGCACCGCCTGCGTGGCAAAGCGAGGCCAGACGCAGACAGCGGCGGTGGAGCCATGGGGGCCGACGGCACGGTCGCAGAGGCGATCGATGTCGTCGGGAGATGGGGAGTCGCCGAGCTCGGTGAGATCGACGAGAGCCAGCGCCCGTCGTGCGGGGCCGGCAGCGGACATCGCTACGACCGGATCAGGCCGTGGGGATGACGTCGACGACCTTGCGGCCCTTGCGCTCACCGAAGGCGACGGAACCGTCGACCAGGGCGAAGAGCGTGTCGTCGCCACCGATGCCGACGTTCTTGCCGGGGTGGAACTTGGTGCCGCGCTGGCGGACGATGATCGTGCCGGCAGTGAGCTGCGAGCCGCCGAACACCTTCACGCCGAGGCGCTGTGCGTTGGAATCGCGGCCGTTGCGAGTTGAACCGCCACCCTTTGTCTTCGACATCTCTGCTCAGCCCTTCGTGATGGACGTGATCTCGACGACCGTGTACTGCTGACGGTGGCCGTACCGACGACGCTGGTTGGTTCGCCGCTTGTACGTGAACCCGTCGATCTTCGGGCCTTTGGCCCAGCCGACGACCTTCGCGGTGACAGCAGCACCCTTCAGCTGGTCAGGGGTGGCCAGGACAGTGTCACCATCGACGACCAGCACAGGGGTGAGCGACACGTCGCTGCCCTGCTCGGCCTGCAGCAGATCGACATGGATCTGCTGCCCTTCGGTCACACGTTCCTGCTTGTTGCCGGATTCGATCACTGCGTACATAGCGGCTTCCTACCCTAGCGGCTCAGGGGCCTCAGCCCAACAGGGCATGATCGATGACCATGCCTCTTCCTTCACAGATCGGGCACTGGTCGGCGAAGTTCGTGAGCAGGCCCTCCCCGATTCGTTTGCGCGTCATCTCCACGAGCCCGAGCTCGGAGATGTCGAAGACCTGCGTGCGCGTCTTGTCGCGTGCCAGCGCGTTCCGGAAGGCCTCGACGACCTTCCTGCGGTTGTCACGGATCTCCATGTCGATGAAGTCGATGACGACGATGCCGCCGATGTCGCGCAACCGGAGCTGCTTGGCGACCTCGTCCGCTGCTTCGAGGTTGTTGCGGAACACCGTCTCCTCGAGGTTCGTGGTGCCGACGTTCTTGCCGGTGTTCACGTCGATGACGGTGAGTGCCTCGGTGTGCTCGATGATCAGCGACCCGCCGCTCGGCAGCCAGACCTTGCGGTCGAGCGCCTTGTGCAACTGCTCGTGGATGTGGTGCCGCTCGAACAGCGGCAGGCCGTCGACGTCGGCGTCGTGGAGCTCGATCCGGTCGGCCAGCTCGGGGTTGAACGCCGTGACATAGTCCTTGACGTCGTCGTAGAGCCGCTGGTCGTCGATGACGACGCCCCGGTACTCGGCGTTGAACTCCTCGCGGATGACGCGGACGGCAAGCTCGGGCTCGCGATACAGCAGGGTGGGGCCGTTCGCCTTCTTGGCCTTGGCCTCGATCGCGTTCCACTGGTCGAGCAGGCGGGTCATGTCGGCGCGCAGCTCGTGCTCGGTGGCGTTCTCGGCCGCCGTGCGCACGATGAGGCCGTGCTCGGCCGGCTTCACCCGGTCGAGGATGTTGCGGAGCCGTTTGCGGACGTCGTCGGGCAGGCGCTTGGAGATGCCGTAGGTCTTCGAGTTCGGGATGAGCACGACGAACCGGCCGGGCAGCGACACCTCCTGGGTGAGGCGTGCGCCCTTGGCACCGATCGGGTTCTTGGTGACCTGACAGATGATGAGCTGCTTGGCCCTGAGCATCTGTTCGATGCGGAGGTTGCTGCTCTTTTCCTCGATGTCCTCGGAGTCGTACTGGACGTCGCCCCGGTAGAGCACGGCGTTCTTGGGCGTGGCGATGTCGACGAACGCCGCCTCCATGCCGGGCAGTACGTTCTGGACCTTGCCGAGGTAGATGTTGCCGTGGATCTGGGTGACGTCGTCCGCCGGTCGGCTGACGTAGTGCTCGATCAGGTTCCGGCCCTCGAGCACGGCCACCTGCGTGAGCGTGGGGCGCACCTGCACGGCCATGAGGTACCGGCCGACCGGGCGGCCGTTGCGCTCGCGGCCCTTGCGCTTCTCGAGCACCTCGGGGTCGACGTCGACGGCCCCGGAGCGGGACGACGTGACCACGGCGCCGGTGCCGGCTGCACCACGGCCCTTGCCACCACGGCGGCGCTTCTTCGGGCCCGTGCGGTCGGCATCGCCGGACGGCGTCTCCGTCGCCGGGGCCGAACCCCCGGGCGCCTTCGGCCCGCGCCCACC
>JBEGOE010000165.1:0-5287 GCA_041182165.1 Actinomycetota bacterium | reverse complement strand
TGTTGGGGATCTCGTTGGGTGCGCCGGTCAGGTTGCCGTTCGGGCCTGACCGGGCGTTCTGTCAGACCTTCGATGGTGACCCGATCGGCCTGCGTGACGCGGTGTTGGCGGGGATCGCGGGGAAGATCCGGATCGTGTTGCGTGGTGCGGATGGGTTGCCGACGGCGATGTCGTCGGCGAGCCGGTTGTTCACCGGCGCGGTCCGTGACGCGGTGTTGCTGACCGCGACGCATTGCACGCACCCGGGGTGCATCGTGCCGGCGTCTCGTTGTCAGGTCGATCATCTGCTGCCGCGGTATCGGGGTGGTGTCACCTCGGTCTGTAACGGTGGGGGTGCGTGCGGGCATCACAACCGGTGGCGATACGCCGCCCAGGTCACCGTGGTCCGACTCGCTGACGGCACCTTCGCGACGTTCCGGCCGAACGGCACCCGTATCGCCCCACCCACCACCTGACACGCCGGCGGTGCCGAACCCGAATGAGAACCCAGCCCGGCAGGGCCCAGCCCGACGCGCCCGCACGAACCCGGGTCGGTGAACCCGAGCAGGACTTGACAATTCACGCGCGCACTGGGCGGGGTCAATGCCTTCTGGGGCATCTCTCGAGCCTTCGCCCGGTGGCGGTGGCTCGGTGCTGTTCGTGTGATGCTCGAGGAGCGAGGCGCTGTGGCTCACCGGCCCGCCGAGCAGACGTCGGTCAGGTCCCTTCGGCCGGTCTGCTGCCGGTAGGGTCGGGCGGCCATGGACAGCCGTTCCTTCCTGGGTCTGACCCAGAGCCACAACCCGTATCGCTGGAGCCTGGAAGTCACGCAGGGCCTCAGCACGATGGGCGGGTTCCTCTTCGGTGGATGCGGGCTCGGCGCCGCGATCTCGGCGATGGAGGGCACCAGCGGGCGCGACACGATCTGGGCGACGGCGCAGTACCTCTCGTACGCGAAGCCGGGCGAGGTGCTCGACGTCGACGTCACCCTTGCCGTCGTGGGTCACCAGATGACCCAGGCCCGGGCCGTGTGCCACGTGGGCAACCGCGAGATCCTGACCGTGAACGCTGCGCTCGGCACCCGGCCGCTCGACAAGACGGGCCAGTGGGAGACCATGCCCGACGTACCGACGCCCCACGAGTGCCGCGCACGCACGCACCGCCTCCCCGTCGACGGCACGATCAACGAGCGCATGGAGCAGCGCCTCGTGAAGGGCCGCGATTACGACGACCTCGACGGCACGCCCAGCGACGGCCAGACCCTGATGTGGGTGCGCATCCCCGACGTCATCGAGGGCATCGACGCAACGACGCTCGGCGTGCTCGGTGACTTCGTCCCGATGGGCGTCGGCCAGGCCCTCGGTGTGCGCGGCGGCGGCAACAGCCTCGACAACACGCTCCGCGTCGTGCACCTGGTGCCCACCGAATGGGTGCTGCTCGACATCAGGGTCCACGCCGTCGAGCGCGGGTTCGCGCACGGCCTGGCGCACATGTTCGCCGAGGACGGCACCCTGCTGGCAACCGCCAGTCAGAGCTGCATCGTCCGTTTCTGGAAAAGTTGACACCATGACCGATACCACGACGCCCGCTGCTCTGCCGGTGCGGCCAGGCATGACCGTGCCGCTGCCCGGCCCGCTGCACAGCCACCGCGACAAGCTCGCCGAACTGGCCGACATGGGCTACACCGACATCTGGTCGGCCGAGTCCGACGGCGCCGACGCCTTCACGCCGCTCGCACTGGCCGCGGCGTGGGAGCCGCGCCTGCGCCTCGGCACAGCGATCGTGCCGGCGTACACCCGCTCGCCCGCCTGCTTCGCGCAGAGCGTTGCGTCGATGGCCGACGCTGCGCCCGGGCGCTTCGCGATCGGCATCGGTTCGAGCAGCAACGTGATCGTCGAGCGCTGGAACGGGGTGCCGTTCGTCGAGCCGTACAAGAAGGTGCGTGACGTCGTTCGGTTCCTGCGCGATGCGCTGAGTGGCGAGAAGGTGAACAAGGCGTACGACACCTTCGAGGTGCAGGGCTTTCGCCTCGGCGTGCGGCCCGAGCAGCAGCCGCCGATCCTGGTGGCCGCCCTGCGCGAGGGCATGTTGAAGCTCGCCGCCCGAGAGGGCGACGGCGTGATCATCAACTGGTTGTCGCCCGACGACGTCACGAAGGTGGTCGGTGTGGTGGACGACGCAGCCGGTGGCGTGCCGAAAGAGGTCGTCGCCCGCATCTTCTGCTGCCCCAGTGAGAACGCCGAGGCCGTGCGCGCCGCTGGCAAGTTCGCGATCGCCGCCTACCTGAACGTGCCGGTGTACGCCGAGTTCCACCGGTGGCTGGGTCGCGGTGACGAGCTCCAGCCAATGTGGGATGCCTGGCAGTCGGGCGACCGCAAGGCCGCCCTGGCCGCGATTCCGGATTCGTTGGTGGACGAGCTGATCGTGCACGGCTCGCCCGAGCAGTGCCGGGCGACGATCCAGCGCTATTTCGACCGTGGCGTGACCACCAGCTCGCTGGCGATCATGCCGTTCGACCCGGAGCTGAAGCACTGGGACGCCGTGCGGTCATTGGCGCCGAGCGCCGGCTGAGGAGAGCGACGGCCGTCAGGCGGCCTGGCCCTGGCTCCATGAGCGGCCTTCGGCCAGCTGGGCGAGCTGGCGGCGGATGGCCGCGATCTGGGCGAGGCCACGCTCGCGGGTGCGTCGGTCGAGGCGGAACTGGATCGGCTTGTCGGACGCCGGGAGCAGGGTGAGCTGTTCGGGGCGGGGGCCGGTGGTGCGGTTGGCGGCGGTGCGAGTTGCCATGTCCGCACGATGACAGAGGGGTGTGACGCGGATCCGGGCGCTGGTGCTGGCCCGCCCGGCCGCTTGCCGCGCCGGTCGGCTCGGGTCAGCGGGTCAGCGGGTCCTCGGTACGCTGACGGCGTGTCACGTCTCGTCCCTGTCATCGATCTGGCGGCCTGGCGCGCCGGTGACCGCAGCGTCGCCGAGGCGATCGATCGGGGCGGCCGTGAGATCGGCTTCTTCGAGGTGGTCGGCCACGGCATCCCCGCTCCGGTCATCGACGACATGCTCGGCGCCACCGCCGGTTTCTTCGAGCAGCCCGAGGCCGTGAAGCGGCAGTACGCGCCGCCGCGGCCCGAGGTGAACCGCGGCTACGCCGCGCGCGGCCAGGAGGGGCTGGCGTACCGCGTGGGCGTCGAGCGCCCGGCCGACCTGTTCGAGGCGTTCAACATCGGACCCGACGTGGTCGACGAGACCGATCCGGCCATCGCCGTCGAACGGCACCGGCTCTTCGCCGAGAACATCTGGCCCGCCGGGACCCCGTTGCTGCGCCCGGCGCTCGTTGCGTACATGGCCGAGGCGCGTCGGGTTGCCGACACGCTGCTCGAGGCCTTCGCCGTGGCGCTCGGCATGCCCGAGGGTTTCTTCCACCCGTTCACGACGCACTCCACCGACACGATCCGGGTGAACCACTACCGCACGGCGCCCGGTGACCCCGAGCCCGCCCCCGGCCAGGTGGGCATGGGCGAGCACACCGACTACGGCATCGTCACCGTGCTGTACGCCGACCCGGTGCCGGGCCTGCAGATCATCGGCCCTGATGGCCGGTGGCACGACGTCGTGCCGTCACCGGGCGCGCTGCTGGTGAACCTCGGCGACCTCACCGCCCCCTGGACGAACGACCGGTGGCGGTCGACGCTGCACCGCGTGCTGCCACCCGCCCGTCACCCGTCCGAGGTGCGCACGCGCCGGTCGGTGGCGTTCTTCCACGACGGCAACCACGACGCCCTGGTGGAGGTGCTGCCAACGTGCACCTCGGCGGACCACCCGCCGAAGTACTCGCCCGTCCTCGCCGGCGAGCACCTGATGAACAAGCTGCTCGGGCCGCGCACGCTGACCGTCTCGGACGCCGTCGACACCACCGGCGGCCGACTCGCGCAGGGCTGACCGGGCCGTTCTGCCCGGGGTCGCTGCCGAGGCCTCGGCCGCAGCGGCCAGGCGGTCGAGGGTGACCACCATGCCGGCGTGGTTGTGCGTGGCGCGATCGGCGACGCCCGTGGCGAGACGGGCGATCGGCTTGAAGAAGCCCGGTCGGATGTCGGTGCACGACTCGGTGACCACGCAACCGGTCGACGTCGGTTCGAGGTCGAACGACCACATCGCGACCGGCAGCGGACCCACGCCCACGCGAAACGAGAACCGTCGGCCGGGCATGGCGTCGACCACCACTGCCTTCGTGCTCCATGCCCTGCGCCCGTTGCGGTTGCGGCCCTTGAAGGCGGCGCCGGGCTTCGGCCCGGTGGCACCGCCCAGCCAGGTCGCGCCCTGGTTCTCGGGGGACCACTCACCCATGCGCGTCACGTCGGACACCATCGCCCACACCGCCTCGGCGGGTGCGGCGATGTCACGGGTCACGGAAACGGGCTCGTCCATGTGCCGACAGTACCCGCGGCGGGCCGGGCCAGCATCCGGGCCGGTGACGGGGCGTCAGACGATGAGCACGCTGCCGAGCACGGAGACGACCATGACCGCCACTGGCGTGGCCCACCCGGCCCATGGGTGGACCGGCTTCCAGTGCGGTGACAGCATCAGCCAACCGCAGATCGTGCCACCGACGATGCCACCGAGGTGGCCGCCGATCGAGATGCCGGGAATCGCGAAGGTGATGAACAGGTTCAGCAGCAGCGTGGTGCCGAGACCGGTGCTGAAGATGTTGACGCCCCGACGATGCATGCCGATCGCCGCTGCACCCATGAGGCCGAACACAGCCCCGGATGCCCCACCCGTGATGGACATGGATCCCTGGCCGGCGATGCTGCTCAGCAGCAAGACCCCGAACGACCCGGCCAACAGGCTGGCGAAGTAGAGCAATGTGAACTTCAGCCGGCCGAGCGGCCGCTCGAGCAGGCCGCCGAGTTGGTACAGCATGAACATGTTGAACGCGATGTGGATGATGCCGAAGTGCAGGAACCCCGAGGTGACGAGGCGGTACCACTCGTTGCGTCCGTCGGTCAGAAAGAACTCGTTCAGCCCGAGGTTGAACTGCGTCTGGGTGATCGCTCCACGGCCTGACACCGATCCCGGATCCTGCACGGCACCCCACACGAACACGGCGACGTTGATCGCGATGAGCACCTTGGTGACCAGGATCGGCTGACCGGCGTTCCAGTAGCGCGCCCGGGTGGCGGCATCGGGACGGCTCGCCTTGGCACAGTCGACGCACTGCGAGCCGATAGCAGCCTGGACCAGGCAGTCGTTGCAGGCCGCCTTGCCGCAGCGCGTGCAGTGGCGGCCACCCTCGCGGTCGGGGTGGCGATAGCAG
>JBEGOE010000164.1:0-4237 GCA_041182165.1 Actinomycetota bacterium | reverse complement strand
TCCTCACCCTGGTCGGCCGCCAGGTCGGCACCGACAAGTACATGGGCCTGTATCGGGTCCTGCCGGGTGGGCAGGTGCAGCTCATCCTCAGCAAGGAAGTCGCCGGGGTGTCCACGAACCTGGCCTGGGCCGATGCCAGTGGCATCGTGGCCGGTGCCGGTGAACTGATGCAGGTGCGTCTCCAGGTGACAGGAACGGCGCCCACCACGCTGCGGATGAAGGTGTGGAGGTCCACTGACCCCGAGCCGGCCGCCTGGATGGTCACGGCCACCGACACCGCCGCTGCACTGCAGGCTCCCGGCCGGGTGGGTGTGGTGTCGTACCTCTCGAACGCAGGCAGCAACGCTCCGGTCACGGTGCTCATCGACGATCTCCAGGTGTGGCAGGGCAAGTGAGCCGCCCGACGGTGCGCCGGGTGGTGCTGGTCCACTCGTCCGACGAGATGTACGGCGCCGATCGCATCGTCCTGCAGATCACCGACGCACTGCGTGCCGAGCCTCGGCTCGAGCTCGAGGTGTGGCTCCCGATCGACGTGCAGCACGGCGCCACGCCGTTGTGCGCCGAGCTCGAGGCGCGCGGCGTGACGGTGCGGCACCTGGCGTTGCCGATGCTGCGGCGGTCGTTGCTCACCCCGGCGGGCCTCGTTGCCATCGCTCGGCGCAGCCGAGCGCTGCGGCGGACCCTCGTGCGCCACCGGGCCGACCTCGTGTACTGCACCACGTCGGCGTGCGCGCCGGTGGTCGCCGTGGCGAAGTCGGCCGGGGTCGCGTCGATCGTGCTGCACGCACAGGAGATCTGGTCGGGGCCCGAGCAGCGCCTGTTGCGGTTGATGGTGCGTGGCAGCAGCCTTCGCATCGCGATCTCGAGTGCGGTCGATCGGTCGATGGGCCTCTATGACCCTCGGCCTGTCATCGTGCCCAACGCGGTGCCGGCGCCTGCGGTCGTCGGCCCGCCGCTGTCACCCGATGGTCGGCCCGATGGCCTGCGTTTCGTGGTGGCCAGCCGATGGACGCCTCGCAAGGGGTACGCCACGTTGCTGCAGGCGTGGTCGCTCGCCGGGTGCCCCGGGCATCTCACCATCCTCGGTGGTCCGGCGCCGGCGGGCCGCTCGGTCGACGTGCCCCATCTCGTCAGCATGCTCGTGCCCCAGATCCACACGGTGACGGTGGTGGGCGAGGTGCCCGACATTGCCCCATACATCGCCGAGTCCGACGTCGTGCTGCTGCCGTCCGACCTTCCCGAGGGCTTCGGCCTCGTGGTGGTCGAGGCGTTCGCGCAGGGCCGACCGGCCATCGCCAGCCGCTCCGGCGGCACGGTCGACGTCATCACGCACGGTGTCGACGGCTGGCTGTTCACGCCCGGTGACCCGGTGTCGCTGGCGGCCGTGCTCTCGTCGCTCACGCCGGCGGCGGTGGCCGAGGCCGGTGAGCGCTCGTCTCGAGCAGCTGCCCGTCACACCCCCGATCGGTTCCAGCGCACCATCCGCTCGCTGATCCTCGACGAGCTCGGGATGGAGCAGGCTGCCGAGGAGGATGTCGTCGAGCAGGCCGAGCTGCTCGAGCAGGCCGAGCTGCTCAGCGAAGCGTCCTGATCTGGCCGAGCCACTTCGGGAGGCCGACCACCAGCAGGGCGGTCGTGCTGGCGAACACGATGCCGTAGGCGACCACGAAGCCGGTGTGCCACCCGCCGAGCACGAACACGAGGCACAGCATCCCGTAGTCGGCCGGTGCGACCGCCAGTGAGTAGAGCACCGACGAGTCCTTCGCCCGCGGGCGAGCGTCGGCCTGTTGCGGGTAGAGGCGGCGCAGCAGGTCGTTCAGGATGATGACGAAGAAGGTCACCGAGGCGACCGCCTGGAAGCCCACGGGCAGCAGTAGCTGCGCGACCGGCGGGTCCTCGAAGCGGTACCAGTTCACCAGCACGGCGATGTGCAGCGCCGGCCCCTTGCAGGCGTCGACGACATGATCGAGCCACTCGCCGGCGGGGCTGCTCGATCCCTGCAGCCGGGCGAGCTGGCCGTCGGCAGCGTCGAGCGCGTAGCCGACGACCAGCAGCGCGGCGACCAGCAGCGCCACGAGCGGTGTCGAGCGCGTCAGCACCAGTACGGCAAGAGCGCTGAAGGTGCACGTCGCGCTCACGACCGTGACGTGGTTGGGTGACATCCCGAGCGTGTTGGCCGCCGCGGCGAGCACGCGGCCGAGAGGTCGGTTGACCAGGCGCGAGTAGGCGGGTGCACCCTTGTTCGACTTCTGCGCTTGGGCGAGGGAGCTCAGCGAGGATCGGAAGGTGGTCGGCACAGCCGCCTCGATCACCACAGGCCTGCCCGCCGTCCGTTGGCGACGCCGCGCTGCGATCCACCGCTCGCGAGCCGCAGGGCGAGGTCCTCGTACTGCGTGGCGACGGCATCCCAGTCGTAGAGCTCGGTGACGCGGGTCTGCAGGGTGAGGCCGAGGTGCCGCATGGTCTGCGGGTCGGCCTCGGCGCGCTCGACGCACTCGACGACCGACTTCTCGTCGTCGAAGTAGAGCGCCTCGTCGCCGATGACGTCGCGGTTGAAGCGCACGTCGTAGGCGGCGATCGCCGCGGCGGCGCCCGCCGATCGCAGCAGCGACGGGTTGGTGCCGCCGATGGAGTGGCCGTGCAGGTGCAGCAGGCATTTGGCATAGAGCTGGTCGAGCACCCGCTGGTCCCAGAGTGCGCCGGTCAGGATGATGCGGGGGTCGGTGTCGGCGATGGCGCGCACCGCGCGGGTGTACTCGTCGGCGTACGGCGCCGCGCCGACCACCACGAGGGGGAACGCGGCGTTGCTGGCGCGGTAGCCGCGGACGATCATCTCGACGTGGTTCTCGGGCTCCATGCGGGCGACCACGAGGTGGAAGCGGCGGCTCGCCACGCCCAGCTCGGCCAAACGGTCGTCGCCGACGCCGTGCAGGACGGGGGCGCCGTAGGCGATGTGGTCGGTGGGTGCGCCGAACTCCTCGGCGTAGTAGTCGACGATGCCCGGGGCGTCGGCGATCAGGGCGTCGGCGCGTCGCACGCTCAGCTCTTCGGCGCGTCGGTAGTAGTTGCGTCCGTTGCGTCCCCACTTGCCGCGCCGCCACTCGAGGCCGTCGACGTGTACGGCGACGGGCATGCCGCGCCACTGCAGGAAGGGGACGAACGGGGCGTTGGCGGAGTTGAAGACGAGGGCGACGTCATGGCGTCGGTGCAGCAGCGCGTGGATGGTCGACAGGCCAGTGTGCGTGAGGGTCTCGAGGGCCTTGCTCGGCACCGAGGGAAGGTGCACCAGCCGCATCCCGAGGTGGGTGTCGAGCCGCTCGACGCCGTGTGGTGTGCGGCAGTAGACGGTGACGTCGTGGCCGCGGTCGGCCAGGCGCCGGCCCACTTCCTCGACGGCGGTCTCGAAGCCGCCGTAGCGCGCCGGGACCCCGCGCGTCCCGATGAACGCGACACGGGTCCTTCGTCTCGACGCATCCATCGTCAAGATCGTCCGAAGACGACCACCCGGGTGCATGGAGGTCGGGTGTCCGCCGAGGTTCCGCAACGGTGTGCGGCAGCGGGTTGCTGGACGTGCGGCCCGCGTCCCGCACGGTCGTGGGGTATGGAAGACGTCCGCATCCGCGTCGGCAGTGACCACGTGGTCGGCTACGTCCCGGGCGTGTTCGACATGTTTCACATCGGGCACCTGAACATCCTCCGTCGTGCGCGCGAGCGGTGTGACCGGTTGGTGGCCGGCGTCGTCACCGACGACGTGGTCGAGCAGATGAAGGGCCGCCGACCGATCGTGCCCTTCACCGAGCGGATCGAGATCGTGCGGTCGATCGGTTTCGTCGACGAGGCGGTGCTCGACGAGTCGGCCGACAAGCGCCTGGTGTGGCGGCGGGTCCGGTTCGACGTCGTGTTCAAGGGCGACGACTGGCGGGGCACGGCCGCCGGGGCGAGGCTCGAGGCGTTGCTCATCGATGTCGGGGCTCGGGTCGAATACCTGCCGCACACGGCGAACACGTCGAGCACGATGCTGCGCGAGTTGCTCGACGACGTCCTGAAGCCGATCTGAATCCCCGAACCGCCTGAACGCCGGCCCCGGGCGCTGGGCTGCTGCGTCCCGGGCTACCTGGGGTCGTCGGCGTCGTCGGGGTCGAGCTTCCATGCGACCACCAGTGCCACGACACCGATCGCCGCCGGGCCCAGCGCGTACCAGTCGTTCGCGTGCAGGCCGTGCGAGCCGCGGAGCGAG
>JBEGOE010000163.1:0-3060 GCA_041182165.1 Actinomycetota bacterium | reverse complement strand
GCTGCGACCGCGCAGCTCGGCCACGCCGAACTCGGTGACGACCTTGTCGACGGTGTTCTTCACGAGCGTCACGGCGTCGCCCGCCGCGAGCTGCGGCACGATCCGGCTGACCGTGCCGTGCATCGCCGTGCTCTGCAGCACGATGAAGCTCTGGCCGCCCGGGCTGAACGCCGCGCCGCGGGCGAAGTCGCTCTGGCCGCCGGACGACGAGTAGTAGTGGCCGCCGATCGTCTCGCTCGCGCACTGACCGAGGAAGTCGACCGCCAGGCTCGCGTTGATGGACACGAAGTCGGGGTCGCGTGCGATGACGCGAGGGTCGTTGACGTAACGCGCCGACCACAGTTCGATGGTCGGGTTGTCGTGGAGGAAGTCGTACAGCCGCTGGGTGCCGAGCGCGAACGTACCGATCACCTTCAGGCGGTTGTTCGCCTTGCGGACGCCGTTCACCACGCCGCTCTCGATGAGGTCGATGAGGCCGTCGGAGATGAGCTCCGTGTGCACACCGAGGTCGCGGTGGCCGGACAGATGGCCGAGCACCGCGTTGGGGATGGCCCCGATGCCGGCCTGGATGGTGCTCCCGTCGCGCACGCGCTCGGCCACGAAGCCGCCGATGAGCCGGTCGATCTCGCTCGGCTCGGCGGGTGGCACGGTGATGAGCGGGTAGTCGGCCTCGATGAACCCGTCGACCTGCGACACGTGGATCTGGTTGCGACCGTATGTGCGCGGCATCTGCCGGTTCACCTCGACGAAGAACGGGACACGCCCGATCGCGCTGCAGACGTAGTCGGAGCTGGTGCCGAGCGAGAAGTTGCCGTGCCTGTCGGGCGGCGACACGGCGGCGACCACGTACGGCTGCTGAGCCCTGCGCATGATGAGGTCGTACACCTCGGAGAAGTGGTTGGGGACCAGGTCGACGGTGCCCTGGTGGAACCACGGGCGGGTGATGCCCGACAGGAAGTACGAGATGTGGTGCAGGTGGTCGCCGAAGGCGCCGTGCATCGTGGGCCGATCGCGCAGCGCGTGCATCTGGTGCACGGTGACGCCGTCGAGACGCTCGGCGTGCGCCTCGATGGTGTCGAGCAGCACCACCGGCTCGCCGTTGGCGATGGGCACGATCAGCTCGGTGCCAGGGACGATCCGTTCGATGATCGCGGCGGGGTCCGTGACCCGCTTGGCGACGATCAGATCGTCGGTATGGCTCACGAATCGAACCCCAGGCCGAATCGGTCGAGGCCGCGCAGCCAGAGGTTCCGCTTGCCGGTCTTGTCCTCGTGGTCGAGTGACCAGCGGGTGGCCTGGATGCCGACGAAGCGGAACGGCTCGGGAGGGAAGGGGAGCGGCTTTTCCTGGACGAACTTGGTCTGGGTGGCCACCGACCGCTTGCCGTCGAGCAGGTCGAGCATGACCTCGCCGCCGAAGCGCGCCGAGGCGACGCCGAGGCCCGTGTAGCCGAGCGCGTAGGCGACACGGCCGCCCCACGCCTGCCCCCAGAACACGCAGAACCGGCTGCAGGTGTCGATCGCTCCGCCCCACATGTGGGTGAACTTCAGACCTTCGAGCTGCGGGAAGGTGTCGAAGAAGTGCTTGCTGAGCTTGGCCCACGTCTCGGGCCGGCTCTCGAGCTCGGTGTTCATCTTGCCCCGCCAGAAGTAGATGGCGTCGTAGCCGCCCCACAGGATCCGGTTGTCCTCGGTGAGTCGGTAGTAGTGGAACTGGTTGGCGATGTCGCTGAGGCCCTGGCGGTTGGCCCACCCGAGCCCGGCGAGCTGCTCGGCCGACAGGGGCTCGGTCACCATGCAGTAGTCGTAGACCGGGGCGATGTAGTGGCTCATCCGGTTCAGCAGTGGCTTGAACGCGTTCGTGGCCAGCGCCACCTTGCCGGCACGCACCCGACCGAGCGGCGTGTTGATGAGCACACCCACGCCGTCCTTCTCGATCGAGGTCGCCTTGGTGTCTTCGTAGATGCGAACGCCGAGCAAGGTGGCCGCCTCCTTGAGGCCCCACACCAGTCGGGCCGGGTCGACGATGGCCGCCCGGTCCTTGCGCCACAGGCCACCGGTGTAGGTGGGCGAGTTCACCTGGCGCCGCATGCCGTCACCATCGAGCCACTCGACCTTCTGGCCGAGCGAGCGGAGCTGCTGGAAGTCGTCGCGGAGCTCGGCAAGATACGAGGGCGAGTGGAAGGTCGTGGCGACGTCGATGACGCCGGTGCGCTCGTAGTCGCAGTCGATGTCGTAGCGACGGATGGCCGCTTCGATGTCGTTCAGGTTCTTGAGACCGAGCTCCTCGAGCAGGGGCAGCTCGTCGGGGAAGCGCTCCTGGCCGTTGCCGACCCCGTGGGTGAGGCTCGACTCCATGAACCCCCCGTTGCGACCGCTGGCCGCGGACCCGATCTCGTGGGCGTCGATCAGCACGATGTCGCGCGAGGGGTCGCGCTCCTTCGCGATGATCGCAGTCCAGAGGCCGGTGTAGCCGCCGCCGACGATGCACAGGTCGCACGTCTCGGTACGCACGAGCGTTGGGTTGCTGTCGGGCTCGTCGGTGTCGTCGTACCAGTAGGGGTACGGGTCGGCGTCGGCAATGGCGTCGAGATGGAACTCCTGCACGCCGCCGTCTGACTCTTCGCTCGCCATCGCTCACCAGCCACTCGTCTCAGCGTTGGGCGCCAGGTTACCGGTCCGGCCGGAGTCGGGCCGGGCTGTCGCAGCAGGGGGCGAGAATCCGGCTGACTCGTCGCAGACGGGCGGCCGCTACGGTCGAGCCCATGGATCTGGGACTGCAGGGACGGCGGGCAGCAGTGGCGGCTGCGTCCGGGGGGTTGGGCTTCGCGTCGGCGGCAGCGCTTGCGGCGGAGGGCGTGCGGGTGGTCATCTGCGGGCGTGACCGCGGACGGATCGACGAGGCCGCCGCACGTATCGGCCACGGCTGCATCGGCCTGGTGCACGACGTTGCCGACGCTGCTGGTGGTGCGTCGTTCGTAGCAGCGGCCACCGAGGTGCTCGGCGGGGTCGACATCGTGGTCGCCAACGGCGGCGGCCCACCCGCCGGCACGTTCGAGAG
>JBEGOE010000162.1:0-4505 GCA_041182165.1 Actinomycetota bacterium | reverse complement strand
GGCCTGATCACCGGTCACAGCTAGTCGGTGCCGGGCCGACGCGCCGACTCGGGCGTGACCGCCTTCGCGCCGGGCGGCATGGCTGCCGCCACCTCCTCGGGCGTCGGCACGCGCTTCTCCCGGGCCTCGGGTGGCAGCAGGTCCATGATCGCTTTCATGACCCTCTTCGTGTCGGCGTCGGGGTCCTTGTGCTTCAGCGGCACCGGAGCCCCCACACGCACCCGCACCATGGGCGGATCGACGATGTTGAGCACGTTCGGCAGCCGTGCCGAGCGCGGCCACACCTTCTCGGTGCCCCACAGCCCGACGGGGATGATCGGCGCGCCCGTCATCGCCGCCAGCCGTGCAGCACCCCATCGGCCCTTCAGCTTCGGGTCGAAGAACGCCTTCCCTCGCGGGATGGTGCCTTGCGGCATGATCGCCACGAGATCGCCCCGCTCGAGTGCCTCGGCCGCAGCCTGCAGCGGCTCGTCCGAACCGGTGCCGCGGTCGACCCGGATGCCACCCATGGCTGTGGCGATCTGGCCGATGATCGGCGCAT
The DNA here is from genome assembly GCA_041182165.1 of Actinomycetota bacterium. Classification (GTDB taxonomy): domain Bacteria; phylum Actinomycetota; class Acidimicrobiia; order Acidimicrobiales; family Ilumatobacteraceae; genus VFMC01. Next base: position 3,964 of record JBEGOE010000162.1, on the reverse strand, counting down.
CGAACACCTCCTTCTTGCCGAGGAAGCGGACGGTGCGGTCGGTGCGGGCGATGGTGAGTGCCATCGCCGCCACGTCGAAGTAGCTGCGATGGTTGCCGACGATGATGCCGGGGCCCTCGGAGGGGATGTGCTCGATGCCGTCGATGTCGAACTTCGCGTAGGGGAAGAAGAACGGGTGGGTGAAGCTGAGTGCCACCCGCTGGATCTCGAGGTTCACCACCGGGATCCGCGGGAGCGCCCCCTCGTCGTCGAGTCGCTTGGCCGAGAGGTCGATGGTCGGCCAGCGCCGCGCCGCCGCCATCAGCACCATGCGTGGATCGGGGTTCACGACGAACGGGTTGCCGACGGCCGCCAGCAACGGGGTGTCGTACACGCTGTCGCTGTAGGCGAAGCTCGTCGCCAGATCGATGCCGTGATGATCGGCCCACTCGCGGACGGCGGCGAGCTTGCCCGTGCTCCAGACGAACGGGCCGGCGATGGTGCCGTCGTAGCTGCCGTCGGCGTTGACGCCGTACCGGGTGGCCACGACGTCGTCGAGGCCGAGGAGGTCGGCGAGTGGCTTCACCAGGTCGTAGGGCGTGGTGGTGGCGAGCACGATCGGGCGACCGGCCGCACGGTGCTCGGCGAACAGCGGGGCAGCCAGAGGCTGCACCATGCCGTGAAGGGTGACTGCGGCCTGCTCGGCCGCTGCCTGCACCGCAACGCGCGACTTGCCCCTGGCCAGCACTGCGGCCTGCCGGGCCAATGCCATCGACGGCAGCGTCTCGCCCACCGAGTTGAACACCCGGAAGAGCCACGCCTCGCCGGGCACCGAACGTGCGACGAGGCCGGCGGCGCGCATCGCGTGCGAGAAGACCTCGCCGGATGCACCGGCGAGCAGGGTTCGATCGAGATCGAAGAACGCAGCACCCCCGGACGCCGTCGGGTCGGCGCCGGATGTGCTGGACCGGGATGTGCTGGGCCGGGATGTGCTGGACGTCATTGCGATCACACTGTAGGCGGCTCGGCGGAGCCGGAAAACGGGAAAGGCCCCGCTTGGGGGAAGCGGGGCCTCTCAACCTCAACCCGATGGTTTGGGGGAACCATCTCGGGGTTCATGTCGAGCGACTCGTTGGGGGCCGAGTCACTTCGATCAACATGTGAAAGTATGCACGTGAACGAGTGATCTTTCAAGCTGGAATCCAGGATAGTTGGTATCGTTTTTCGAGATGGATCTCCGGCAGCTCACCACCCTCGTGGCGATCGCCGATCACGGCAGTTTCTCTGCCGCCGCTCGAGCGCTCTACACCGTGCAGTCCAACGTGAGCGGCCACATCGCCCGCCTCGAGAAGGAGCTCGGCGTCCTGCTGGTCGACCGCCAACGCGGCGGCCTCACCGACGAGGGCATGGCCGTGGTCGAGCGGGCCCGGCGGGTCCTCCACGAGCTCGACGACATCGCCGCCGACATGGCATCCCGAGGTGACGAGGTCACCGGCGAGGCCCGCTTCGGGTCGATCGGCACCACCGCCCGCTGGCTCCTGCCCCAACTCCTCGGCAAGATGGAGTCGCTGCACCCCGGCGTCCACGTCACGGTCCACGAGGGCAACACCACCGCGCTCGTGCCGCGGGTGGCGGGCGGCCATCTCGACGCCGCGGTGGTCCACCTTCCCATCGACGACACCGACGTCACCGTGCAGCCCCTCTTCGCCGAGGATCTGGTGCTGCTTGCCCACAGCCGCCACCCACTGTCGCAGCACGACACCATCCACCTCCCGGCACTGGCCCAGACGCCCCTGCTGCTCCCGCCCACGGGCACCGCGCTCCGGCGCATCATCGACCGGGCCTGCGGTGCGGTCGACACCGAACTGACGGCGCAGGCCGAGATCGACGGCGTGCGCCTGCTGGCCTCGCTCGCCTTCGAGGGGTACGGGGCGGCGATCGTGCCTGCCACCGCGATCCCCCGCTGGCTCAAGGGTGACTTCAAGCGGGTCGCCGTTCCCGAGCTGCCGCGACGCGTGGTCGGCTGGGTGCAGCGCAAGCGCCCGTCGCCGAGCGCACCGACGAAGGCGCTGTTCGAAGTCCTCCGCGAAGTGGTCAACAAGCAGGGCGAACGCCAGCCCGGCGTGCATGTCGGGGCAGAGGCATTCCCCTTCGGCACCCATCGTGCCGGCTGACTCCTGTTCCGAGAGGCTCGCGCCGCTCTACAGTGGCCGCTCATGTCGCCGCTCGCCATCCGCGCCCGTGTCCCTGGTGCGGTGCGTGCAGACATCCGCGACATCGACGGCCGGTCGGTGGTGTGGGTCGATGTCGACCCAGCCGACCGGCAGGGTGCCCTGTCGTCGGTGTCCTCGTCCCAGATCGAGGCGGCCGCCAGGATCGCCATGAACGAGCGGATGCCCCTGGTGGCGGTGATCAGATCGAGCGGCGCCGACATCGTCGAGGGCTTCGCCGCCCTGCACGGCTGGGGCCTGGCAGCGAAGGCGATCTCCGACTGCTCGGGGATCGTGCCGATCGTCATGGTGGTCGACGGACCTGCCGTCAGCGGGCCGGCGCTCCTCATCGGCCTCGCCGACCTGGTCGTCATGACCCAGCAGTCGTACGCGTTCGTGAGCGGACCCACGATGGTGGCCGAGTTCACCGGCATCGCGATCGACAACGAGGAGCTCGGCGGCGCCACGAGCCATGCCCGCTACACCGGCGCGGCGAGCCTCGTCGCCGACGACCTCGATGGGGCGGTGGCCCTGGTCGGACAGCTGTTGTCGTACCTCCCGTCGCACAACGACGAGGAGGCCCCGCGCTGGCCGACGGGCGACCCGATCGACCGTCTCACCCCGGAGGCCGGTGACATCATCCCGCCGTCGTCGACCGGCAGCTACGACGTGCGCGACGTCATCCGGGCCCTCGTCGACGACGGCGACATGCTCGAGCTGCGTCCGCGCTGGGCGTCGAACATCGTGACGGCCTTCGCCACCATCGGCGGGATGCCCGTGGGCGTGGTGGCCGACCAGCCGATCTCGCTGGCCGGCACCCTCGACATCCCGGCGTCGCAGAAGGCGGCGCGGTTCGTCGCGTTCTGCGACGGATTCAACCTGCCGATCATCACCCTGGTCGACACCCCCGGCTTCTACCCGGGCAAGGACCTCGAGTGGCGGGGCATGATCCGCCACGGCGCGCAACTGGTGTTCGCCTACGCCCGGGCCACGGTGCCGCGCATCGGCGTCATCCTCCGCAAGAGCTATGGCGGCGCGTACATCGTGATGGACTCGAAGAAGATGGGCAACGACCTCTGCCTGGCGTGGCCGTGGGCCGAGCTCGCCGTGATGGGCGCCGGACAGGCAGCGGCGATCCTGCAGCGCAGGGCGACACCCGAGGAGCGAGCCACGTTCGAGGTCGACTACGCGGAGCGCCTGCTGAACCCGTACATCGCCGCCGAGCGCGGGTACGTCGACGCAGTGATCGAACCCGCCGAGACGCGGTCGGTCATTGCTCACGCTCTCGAGGTGCTCGTCGACAAGCGCGAGGCACTCGGTCACCGCGCCCACGACAACACGCCGCTCTAGCTGTCGCGGGCCGCCGGTACGGGCGAGGCCGTCACCCCAGCGACAGCACGATGCGAGCACCACCGAGCGGACTCGTCCCGATGCTCAGGTCGCCACCGTGCGCGACGGCGACCTCGCGGGCGATGGCCAGGCCGAGGCCCGAGCCGCCCACCGCGCCGGTGTTCCGCTCGAAGCGCTGGACGACGCGCTCGCGTGCGTCCGGCGGGATGCCGAGACCCCCGTCATCGACGCTGACGGTGGCGCCGTCGATGGTGACGACCACGCGGGTCGGGCCACCCTGTGGTGGGACCCCGTGCAACAGGGCGTTGCGGACCAGGTTGCCCACCGCCAACTGCACGCCGTCACGCCAGGCCCGCACGGGCGCGTCGCGGTCGCTGTCGACCACCTCGATCAGTGCGTCGGGGAACCGTCGGCTCTCGTCGGCG
>JBEGOE010000161.1:0-2906 GCA_041182165.1 Actinomycetota bacterium | reverse complement strand
AAGTAACCCACCACGTCGGCGATCAGGTTCGTGCGGCCGGCCGAGTTGAACAGCGACACCCTGCCGCCGGCACCCACCTTCGCCAGCACGAGGTTCGCGACGTTCACGCCGGGCGTGAAGTTGTGGCTCGATGCGTCGGGTCGGGCTTCGCCCGTCGGCCACGTGGTCACGTACCCGTTGGCGGTCGGGCCTTCGACGGTGACGTTCAGCGCCACTGCCGACACGCCGCTCGACGGTACCCCGGCCACGTTCGTGACGATCACGTCGATCCAATCCCCGCCGTTCACCGCCCCGACCACGCCACCGCGGCCGGTCCCGTTGCGCGTGTCGAGCACACGGCCCGGCGTCAGGGGCGTGAACAGGCCGCCGGCGACGGGGGTCGACGTGTAGTAGCCGACGACGTCGGCGACGACGTTGGTGAAGCCCTGCGAGTTGAAGATGTCGACCTTGCCGTTGGCGCCGACCTTCACCGTCACGAGGTTGGGCACGGTCTGCCACGGCACGAAGTTGAGGTTGCTCACGGCCGGCCTTGCCTCACCGGACGGTGACGCCGTCAGGTAGCCCTCCGTCCACGGCGAGTCGACCGTGACGTTCATGACCACGGCGGTCACGCCGGTCTCGGGCACTCCACCCACGCCCGTGACGTCGAGCTCGGTGAAGACCTGTGGCCCGAGCGGGGTGATGTTGCCACCGATGCCGGTGCGCGTGTCGAGGATGCGGGACGGCGAGATCGGGACGTACCAGCTGGGCGTCGCCGGCACCGGCCGCTCGAGGCGCACGGGCCCCGTCGAGGTGGCCGTGCCGACCATGCCGCTCTTGCTCATCACGATGTACACCCAGTACGTGCCGTTCGGCATCGCCGAGCCGCCCTGCGTGGTGCCGTCCCAGCGGAAGGTGTTCACACCTCCCTGCACGGTGATGCCTTGCGCGATCCGGGTGCCGTCGAACTGGCCGCGGTTCGTGGTGACGTACACGTCGGCGGTGCCCCCGACGCCTGCGGCGTCGAGAAAACTGATGTCGTAGGTGCCGGAGAACGCTGCGTCGTCGGCCATCTTGATCTCGCGCAACGTGAAGTTGCGTACGCCCGGGTCCTCGTTCAGGTCGAAGCGCAGTCGCTCGAGCCGTTGGCCGCGCCAGCCGGACTTCAGGGTCGTGCTCTCGTCGTTGACGGCGACCGCAGGCGACGTGGAGAGGTCGACCGTCATCCGGTTGCAGCCGGGGAAGATGATGATGTCCTGCGTCTCGCTCCACCGGGCCTGGCCGCGCATCAGCCAGGCGAACCGGGCGTTCATGCCCCCGCCGGGGGCGTCGGCAAAGCCCATCGGCCCGTCGTAACAGACGTCGACCGTGGCCCGGCGGTAGCGGTCGGGGTTGGTCTCGCCCCGCAGCGGCAGCTCGACGAACGAGTCGTTGCGGTAGGTCGTGCCGGTGAGGTCACCGCCCGAGTACGAGACGTTGGTGATGTCACCCATCGAAACGACGTCGTCCGGCCCGTTGAAGTCCCACGGGTTCCCGGTCTGGCTCGCGTAGTCGGCGCCGCCCTCCTCGTTCGGGGTCAGCACGCGCGGCAGCGGCACGCCGGACGGCGGTGTCACCGACGCATCGGGCCGGTGGAGGCGGACCCAGTCGAGCGTGATGTTCACCAGCGGATCACCGCCGGCCGACGCGCCACCGCGAAGCAGTTCGAGGCGGGTCATCGTGCCGGTCCACGGCGCCTTGAACCCGTTGGGGTTGCCGGTCGTGTCACGCAGGTCGAAGGAGTACGTCGCGCACCCGGCCTTCGGGTAGAACGGCCTCAGGCCGGTGTCACCCGCAGCGTTCCAGTAGTGGACCGCCATGTTCAGGTCGGCGGCCAGGCACATGCCGAACGAGATGGTGGTGTAGCGGTCGGCGTCGACTGGGTGGAGCAGACCGTCGCGCCCCCACGGCAGCTGCACGCCCCAGGTGCGCACCAGCTTGATCGTGGAGTTGTTGACCGAGGCGACGGTCAGCGACCCGGTGCCTGCGTTGCTCCGGCTGATGCCGTAGCTGTTCTCGGAACCCACCACGAGGATCGGAGGGACGTCCTCGTCGTTCGCGAAGTCCCAGGGGTCACCGAAGGTGTCGCTCGCGTAGTCGCCGCTCGTCGACAGCAGCCCCGAGGGCGACCACACGGGGGCGGGGTCGACGTTCGGGTGCGCCAATGCCACCTGTACGCACAGCGCAGATGACAACAGTGGTCCGAGCACCCAGTAGCGCAGCTTCAACGATCCACCTCCGGAGAACGAGTCCACTCTGTCATCGGCACGTCACTGCCCGGCTGGAGCGACGATGTGACCCGATTGGGTAGTCATCGGTTCAGATACTCCGTGAGTGTGATCAAGGTCGACCGGATGAGTGAGTGTTGGGCACGCGCCGTGGCCAACAGCTCGACGAGCTCGTCCTCGAGCCCACCGGCCGAAGCCGCCGGGTCGGGTGCCGGGTGGGGTGCGGGGTCAGCCAAGGATGATCCTCCGGAGCTTGCTGTACACCCGCCGCGGCAGGCTGCTGTACCGGATGACCTTGGTGGCCCGCAGCTGGGCGAGCTCGGCCTCGGTGGCACGCAGTTGCTCGGCGAGCGCGGGTGGGGCATCGCCCTGCAGCTCGGCGAGCCGGGCGCCCATGCCGACGATGGTCTGGGTGCGCGCGTCGAGCAACGCCTCGAGCTCGGCGATGCGGGCGCGCAGCTCGTGCTCGGTGTGGGGGTTCAGCTCGGCCATGGGAGTCTCGGGTGCCGTTCTCGGAGGGTGACGAAGTTGGAGGCGATGTCGATGTCGCTGATCTTGCGCATCGAGCCGGGCTGCTCGCGGTAGCGGCCGACGACGGAGGTGACGATCTGCGCGCGCCAGCCGCGCTCGGCGGCCGAGAGCCACAGGTCGTAGTCCTCC
>JBEGOE010000160.1:0-8828 GCA_041182165.1 Actinomycetota bacterium | reverse complement strand
CAGGACGAGAGCGGCACACACTGCGGCGAGGCGAGTCATGCTCGGCACAGTATCGGCACCTGCTCGCCGGTACGCCCGGTCGGCCCCTCCCGGAGCAGCTCGACCAGCACGCCGGCGACGTGCTCGGGCGACATGATCTGCGCCTCGAACTCCGGGGTGATCCGGCCTGCCATGAACGACCGCAGCATGGGCGTGTCGGTGGCGCCCATGCACAGCGAGTTCACCCGCACACCCGACGGACCCAACGCCAGCGCCCACGACTCGACCAACCCGCGCAGCCCCCACTTCGCCGCGTCGTACAGGTCCATCCACGCGCCGCCGCCGGTGGTCCGCCCCGGCCGATCGACCATGTGGTCGGTCGACACGAGCACGATGTTCCCCGTGCCCGCAGCCGCCATGCCCGGCGCCACGGCACGCCCGAGGTGGTAGGCGCCGGCGAGGTTCACACCGATCATGGTGCGGAAGTCGTCGAGCCCCTTGTCCCACGGATCGAGCGGGTGGGTCGCACGAGCGATGCCGGCATTCGCGACCGCGACCTCGATCGGCCCGTGCTGTGCGACGACGTCGTCGACCCACGCCTTCACCTGCTCGGCATCGGCCACGTCGACCACCGCGTCGCAGCCGGCCGCCATATCGGACGTGACGTCGGACGTGACGACCACGTACCCCTCGTGCCGCAGCGCCTGGGCGAACGCAGCACCGAGGCCGACTGCAGCGCCGGTGACGACGGCGACGCCCGGCACGGGTCAGCCGCGGCCGACGAGTTCGAGTGCGCCCACGATCTTCATCTCGGGGACCGACCGTGCATCGAGGAGCAGCTTCAGTTCGGCGATGCGGTTCGCGTCACCGGCGGCGAAGGCGTCGTCGAGCGCAGCCGACAGCACCCGTGACGTCGCGTCGTACCACGCTGCGACGTCGTCGAGATGCAATGACGCCGGCCAGCCGACGTCGGTGCCCGTCACCGCCGCGATCGTGTCGGCCTCGTCGTGGATCCACGCCGTCTCGTGGGCGGCACGAATGGCACACGAGCGCAGGATCTGGTCGATCTGGGCGAGCAGCACCTTCACGGGCTCGCTCTGCACCTCGGGCGCAACGGTGTCGCGGAGCTCGTCGGCGATACCGACGAGAATCTGCTCGGTGGTGGGACGGGTGAGCATCAGGACATCTCCTTCGCAGCAGCGGCGATCTGATCGAGGACGGGGCCGAGCGCGTCGGTGGCCGACAGCCACATGCTGTGGCCGAACTGCACCGAGTTGAGGTTGAACACCGAGGCCATGAGGTGGTTGGTGCCGCGGGCGTAGTCGGCACCTCCCTCGACCAGGCGGCGCACCGTGCCCACCACACCGAGGACGAGGAAGTACGCCACCACGGCGGGGTTCACCTGCAGCTCGCTGAGGCCGGTGAGCTCTCGGTACCGGGCGCACATCTCGAGGCACCCGGCATCGTCGAGCAGGTCGGGCGGAGCCACCTGCGCCACGGCCTTGAAGTACCCCATGTCCTCGCGCGGGTCGCCGATGGAGGCGAGCTCCCAGTCGATGATCTCGAAGTGGCCATCGGGCGTGACCATCAGGTTGGCGCTCTGGAAGTCACCGTGCATCAGCGTGAGCGGGACCGGCGCCGGGCGGTGAGCGTCGAGCCATCCGGCCATGTACCGCAGGATCGGCAGGTCCTCCACGTGCTGGTCGGCGGTGCGGCGCCACTCGTCGATGCGCTTCGTGAGGTAGGCGTCATAGCTCTCGGGCCGCTCGAGCGAAGCGGGCAGCCGTTCGATCGGGATCGAGTGGAAGCTCGCCAACGCCTCGGCCAACCGCGACGGCAGCCCCTCGAGCGACCCGCCCGCGGCGGCGTAGGGCAGGAACGAGTGCGACTCGCTGAAGTCGAGCACCAGCGCCTTCGTCTGCAGGTGCTCGCCCGTGCTGTCGAAGAAGTGGACCTGCGGCGTGCGGATGCCGTGCTGGCCGAGCATGCGGAGCACGTCCCACTCCTGCTCGCGGTCGGTGTGGATGAGGATGCGGTCGGCGGGCGGATCGCCGCGGACCACCAGCACCTTGGTGCCCCCGTCGTACTCGACGACGGCGCGTGCGAGCAGACGGCTGTATCCGCCGGTCATCACCTCGTACGAACTGACCTTGATGTTCCGCCACGCAGGCTGCTGGCGGGCAAGGAACTCGCCCAGCAGTTCGGGCATCTTCTCGATGTCGAGCACGGTTTCCCCCTCTTGCGTTGTGAGCCGACGACTAGATCGTCGGCACCTCGACGTGGCGGCCGAACACGCCGGCCATGGTGTTCATCATCTCGCCGAGCGTGACGTAGGTGCGCGACGCCTCGATGAGCGTGGGCATCAGGTTCACCTCGGGGTCGGCGGCCTCGGTGGCGAGCCGGGCGAGCACCTCGTCGACCGCGGCCTGGTTGCGGTCGTGGCGCACCCCGTCGAGGCGCTTCAGCTGACGCGCCTCGTCCTCGTTGGTGATCTCGAGCAGCTCCATCTCGTCGTCGCCGTTGCCCTCGGTGAAGCGGGTGACGCCCACCACGATGCGCTGGCCGGCGTTGAGCTTGCGCTCGAGGTCGTACGCCGAGTCGGCGATGCGGCCCTGGAACCAGTTGTCCTCGATGCCCTTGATGCAACCCTCGAGCATCGAGCCGCCACCGAGCTCGTCGAGGTAGGCGAACAGCTCTTCGGCCTGACGCTCCATCTCGTCGGTGAGTTGCTCGACGAACCACGAGCCACCCAGCGGGTCGGCCACGTGCGCGACGTTGGTCTCGTAGGCGATGACCTGCTGCGTGCGCAGCGCGATGCGCGCGGACTTCTCGGTGGGCAGCGCGAGCGCCTCGTCCATCGAGTTGGTGTGCAGGCTCTGCGTGCCGCCCAGCACACCGGCCAGCGCCTCGATGGCGGTGCGGACGATGTTGACCTCGGGCTGCTGCGCGGTGAGCGACACGCCCGCGGTCTGGGTGTGAAACCGCAGCTGCATGCTGCGCTCGAGCTGGGCGCCGTAGCGCTCCTTCATCCAGCGGGCCCAGATGCGGCGAGCAGCGCGGTACTTGGCGATCTCCTCGAAGAAGTCGATGTGGGCGTTGAAGAAGAACGACAGGCGGGGGGCGAACGCGTCGATGGGCAGGCCGGCCTGCAACGCGAGCTCGACGTAGGCGAAGCCGTTGGCCAACGTGAACGCCAGCTCTTCGGCGGCCGTCGAGCCGGCCTCGCGGATGTGGTAGCCGGAGATCGACACGCTGTTCCAGCGCGGCATCTCGGCAGCGGTGAACGAGATGGTGTCGCGCACCAGCCGCATGCTCTGGCGGGGCGGGTACACGAACTCCTTCTGCGCCTGGTACTCCTTCAGGATGTCGTTCTGCAGCGTGCCGCCGAGGCGCGAGCGGTGCACGCCGGCCTTCTCGGCCTGTGCGATGAACATCGCGAAGATCGCAGCGGCCGGCGAGTTGATCGTCATGGACGTCGTGATCTCGCCGAGGTCGATGCCCGAGTAGAGGTCTTCCATGTCGGCGAGCGTGTCGATGGCGACACCGCAGCGGCCGACCTCGCCGAGCGACATCGGGTCGTCGCTGTCGAGGCCGAGCAGGGTGGGCATGTCGAACGCTGTCGAGAGGCCATCGCCACCGGACTTCAGGATCTCCTTGAAGCGCCAGTTCGTGTCCTCTGCGGTGCCGAACCCGGCGAACATGCGCATCGTCCAGAGCTTCGAGCGGTACATCGAGGCGTAGGGCCCGCGGGTGTACGGGTACTGGCCGGGGTAGTCACCCGAGCCGTCGGTGGGGCCGTAGACGGGAGCGAGCGGGATGCCCGACATCGTCGAGTAGTCGGCCTCTCGGGTGCGGGAGTCGTCGAAGGCCTGCTGCCACTGCTCGCGGGGTGTGCTCATGGGGGTACCTCGGGTCGGAGAAGGTCGGTTCGCTGGTCGTACTCTACGAACTCATGACCTCCACGTCCGACTCGGCCCCGTTCGATCTCAGCCAGACCGACCATCTGCTCACCACCACCCGGGCGGTCCGCAAGCGGCTCGACCTCACCCGCGAGGTGCCCCGCGAGCTCATCCTCGACTGCATCCGGGTTGCCTCGCAGGGCCCGGCCGGCGGCAACGTGCAGCAGTGGCGCTGGCTCATCGTCGACGACCCCGCCCTGAAGATGGGTCTGGCAGACCTCTACCGCCGCGCCTACGCCCCCTACATCGAACTGCAGCGCCAGGCCGTCGAGAAGACCGGCCGCACCGACGCCAGCGGCATCATCTCGTCGAGCGACCACCTCGCGAGCATCCTCCACGAGGTGCCCACCCTCGTGGTTCCCTGCTACATCGGCAAGCCGACGCACGAGATGTCGCAGGGCACGCTGGCCGGCATGTACGGCAGCATCCTGCCCGCCGTGTGGAGCTTCATGCTCGCCGCCCGCAGCCGTGGCCTCGGCACGGCGTGGACCACGCTCCACCTCGCCTACGAGCGCGAGGCCGCCGAACTCCTCGGCATCCCCGAGCACGTCAGCCAGGTGGCGCTCACCCCGCTCGCCTACTACACCGGCACCGACTTCAAGCCCGGCAGCCGTCTGCCCGCCGAGAAGATCACCTACTTCAACGGGTGGAAGCAGCAGTGACCTCACTCGACGCGACGGCCGTCACCCGCCTCGAGGCGCGCATCCGCGCCGAGGTCGACGGCGGCCTCTCGCACGCCGCCCAGTACGCCATCGGGCTGGGCGGCGAGGTCGTGGCCAGCGGCTCGTTCGGCGAGGCCACCGACGACCACCGGTTCGTCATCTTCAGCGCCACCAAGACCATCGTGGCCTTGGCACTGCCGTCGCTGCTCGCCGACGGCCTGCTCGACCTGACCACCCGGGTCGCGCACTACATCCCCGAGTTCGGCGAGAACGGCAAGCACGACGTCACCGTGCTGCAGGTGCTCACCATGCAGGGCGGCTTCCCGCAGGCGACGATGGGGCCGAATGACTGGGGTACCAGCGAGGGCCGCCGTGCCCGCTTCGCGCAGTGGCGGCTCGACTGGCCCGCCGGCAGCCGCACCGAGTACCACCCCATCGCCGCGCACTGGGTGATCGCCGAGCTGATCGAGGCCCTCACCGGCCGCCCCTACGCCGACGTGGTTCATGAGCGGGTCACCGCACCGGCCGGCGCACGCGCGATCCTCGCTGCCGAGGTCGACGGCCCCGTCGTGCCGATCCGGCTCCACGGCGAGCTGCCCGGCACCGACCCGGCGACGATGACCGCGCTCGCCGAGGCCTTCGGTGGCCCGCACCTCGTGCCCGACTCGACGATCGGCCCCGATGCGCTGCTGTCGATGAACGACCCGCGTGCCCAGGCTGCGTGCATCCCCGGAGGCGGCGGCCGCGCCCACGCCGCCGACGTGGCACGCACCTACCAGCGAGCGCTCGCCGACGACTCGCCCTGGATGCGCGACGCCGTCGGCACCATCCGCAACGTGAGCCTCAGCGTCAGCGACAAGGTGCCGGCCAACCGCACCATCGCCGGTGTGGTGGCGGGCAACGACGGCTTCCACCGCCAGCGCTGGTTCCCCGCCGCACCGCGCTCGTTCGGGCATCACGGTGCCGGCGGTCAGATCTGCTGGGGCGACCCCGACACCGGCCTGTCGTTCTGCTTCCTGCACGACACCCTGCAGCTCGACCCGCGAGCCGACCTGCTGCGTTCGAGCGACCTGAACGCCCTCGCGCTCGCCTGTGCCCAGGCGTAGCCCGGGCGCCTCGTGAACGACCAGGAGCGGCTGCGCAGCGGCATCATCGCAGGCCTCAGCGCCTACCTCGTGTGGGGTGCGCTGACGCTCTACTGGAAGCAGCTCCACGAGTTCAAGCCGTTCGAGCTGGTGGCCTGGCGGATCATGAGTGCCGCCGCGATCATGGCGCTGATCCTCACGGTCACCCGCCGATGGGCGCACCTGAAGCCGGTGCTGCAGAGCCGCGCCCTGTTCGGCCGCGTCGTGCTGGCCGCCCTGCTGCTGACCACCAACTGGTGCTCGTACGTGTTCGCCGTGGTGAACGACCACGTCATCGAGACGGCGCTCGGCTACTTCATGAGCCCGCTCGGCACGATCGCGGTGGGTGTCATCGTGTTCCACGAGCCGCTGTCGCGCCTCCAGCGCATCGCGGTCAGCCTGGCCGGCCTGGCGGTGGTGGTGCTGACGGTCACCTACGGCAGCGTTCCGTGGATCGCTTTGCTGCTGGCGGGCTCGTGGAGCCTGTACGGGTGGCTGAAGAAGCAGGTGCCCCTCACGCCGGTCGAGAGCATGTCGGCCGAGTCGTTCGTGGTGCTGGTGCCGGCGATCATCGTGGCGGTGGTGCTGAGCGGCAAGGCCGAGAGCATCCCGAACACGGCCGACTCGCTGCACCTGGTGCTCATCTTGATGACCGGGCTGGCGACGGTGGTGCCGCTGATGCTGTTCGCATGGGCGGCGCAGCGCGTGCCGCTGACGCTGCTGGGGCCGATGCAGTACATCATCCCCACCACGAACTTCCTGCTCGGCTGGCTGCTGTACCACGAGGACCTGCCACTGTCGCGGGTGCTCGGGTTCGCGCTGGTGTGGGCGGGGCTGGTGCTGATCACGGTCGACACCGTGCAGCGCCAGCGGGGTACCCGTTCGATCGACCGGCCCTCGGTGACCGTTTGATACCGTCGCTCAGGGGACACGCTCCCTGCTGGAGGGTCCGATGAAGACGTTGATCACAGCCGCGCTCGCAGCGACCGCTTTACTCGTGGCGGGCTGCTCCCCCGACGAGGGAGACTTCCAGAAGCGGGCCGAGGAGTTCGTCAGCGACCAGATCAGCGAGCAACTCGACCTCGACAGTGAGGTCGACTGCGCGGCGCCGGAGTCGACCGACGTCGGCACGACGTTCACCTGCTCGGCCAAGGCGGCCGACGGCACCCGCTACGAGTACACGGCCGAGATCACGGGTGACAGCGGCCTCACGCTCACGCTGGCCCGCTGACATCGATCAGGGCCGGACCGCACAGATGCCTATCATGCGGCCAACCGCGACGTCTTACTTGTTTGCATGTCCGATGTGCCATCCGCGACACCCCTCGCCGCAGCGATATGCGTTCATCGCTTCGCCGCGATCCTGGGTGTACTTGGCCGCTGCCGCGATGGCGTCCGTCTCGGACGAGTACGAGACCTTCGCCGTACCGTTCGCGTTGAAGTGGCTGTTCGCCCCGCGCTCGATCTGGGTCGGCGTCGACCCACGTGCGACGCGCCAGATCAGCCAACCCACAGCGGCGATCACAACAAGGACAAGGCCCAAGGCGAACACAAGGGAGGCCAACACAGACACCGCCGCCAGAGGAATCGACACGATGAGTCCGCCGACGTAGACGAACACCTGATCGCGGTGTGCGGGCGCGGAACGCGGATAGTCCCCAGCGTCGCCGTTGCTTGCAAGGTCGTTGTGAACAGCCCACGAACAGAGCGCTGCGGAGTAGAGGACTACCGACGTGACCGTCCCCAAACCTGAGGAGCTGAGCAGCGCCAGTGCCACGGGAACCGCTAAGAGCGCGGCAACCCAGCCCATTCGACGAACGCGAGCGATGGGAACTCTCATCCCTCGCAGCAGGAGGTCGGTCGTCGGTGTCGCTGGTATGCCCTTCGCTGGTTGGCTGGGCGGTGGAAATGTCATGTCGTCCCTCCCTGGATGCGTGCGCGCAGATCAACCAGTGCTTGGCCGAGCACCGAACGGTCGTCCCAGATCTGTAGGCGGGTGCAGTCAACCCCGACTGCATAGGCGCCGTCGAACAGGGCTTGATAGGCCCCATCCAGTTCGGCGTTGGGGGCGGTAGGCCAACTCTGCGAGCCAGCGAACATGACCAGGTCGCTACAAGCGCCGAAGAGAGCCATGAAGTCTGGAGCCGAGAGCGCCCCGTCAACGAGTTCGAGAAGCGCGAGCCGCTGAGCATTGACCTCTGCCAGCCATGCGTCGACCGGTCGAGCCGCGGGACACGAATACGAGTCCACAACGAGTGAGCCTCCCTGATCGACCACTCGCTCGAGGACGACGGGCTCGCCCAATGGGTCGGGCAGGTATGCGACGCGACGCGACCCATCGGGGTTCACCAGGTCCGACACAACGTCAAAGCCTTCAGGGAACCGACCAAACAGGTCCACTCGGTCAGCGCCAATGGACGTCAGTTGGGTAGCTCTGTCACAGCGAGCCAGCCCGGCGCCTAGGATGGAGGCAAACTCGTCTGGCTCTCCACTGCGGACGGCGGCCCACACTCGCGCGACCAACGACTCCGGGCTGCTTGGGGCGCCCACAAGCGCCGCCGACTCACGCTTGCTCGCCGCCAAGTCAGCAGCTTCCTCGGCTGCCTCAGCGGTGCGGATCTCCTGCTCGCGTTTGCCGTCGATACGCCGCTGCTCCTCTCTGGCACTGCGGTCGTCGCGCCATGTCATGTAACCAACAACAAGGGCTCCCAACGCGATCACCACCCCGATGTTCCAGCCCGACAGGGGACGAGGTAGACGTGGGCCGCTCGAGCGGATCTCGGACGACTGCGGTGATGGTGGTGGTAGCTCTGACACGGACGCTCCTCGTTTCATGCAGGACGGCGCACACTCTCTGACGGACAGCTAACGATCCTCAGTCGGCTGAACGAATTCGACTCGGATCGCCTGCAGCGGGACCGTGTGCAGGTGCAACGCCTCGGTCAGGATGCGAATGCGGTCGGGCGCTCGCCAACCGACCACCTCGCCCTGGACTCCCCGGCGACCCACACGGGCCTGTACCTGCACACCCAGTCCCAACATCTGGCCGTCGAGGTCCATCACATCAGCGGGGAACCACGGCTCGGGGCGTTCGAACGGGTTCA
>JBEGOE010000159.1:0-9859 GCA_041182165.1 Actinomycetota bacterium | reverse complement strand
CGGCGGAGTCGACCGCTCGGCACCGGCAGGCTTCGTGGCCGCAGCGCCGCAGCGCATCGTGGACACCCGGATCGGCCTGGGCGCCGCCCCGCTCGGTCCGGACGGCACGCTGCATCTCGCGCTGACCGACCGGTTCGGTATTCCTGCCGATGCGACCTCGGTGCTGCTGAACGTCACCGCGATCGAGCCGACGGCCGACACCTACCTGCTGGCATGGTCCGGCAGCGAGCCCCGTCCGCTCGCATCGTCGTCGAACGTCGATGCCGGCTCGAACAAGGCGTCCTTGGTCATCGCCAGGCTGAGCGATGCAGGCTCGTGCAGCATCTACAACCTCACCGGCACCACGCACGTCGCCGTCGATCTCCTCGGCTGGTTCACCTCGTCGAGCGACCTGGGCGTCAGCTCGGCTCGTCCCCGGCGACTCCTCGACACGCGCGACAGCGATCAGCGCCTCGCAGCGGCAGACGGACCGCTGCAGGTGCCGGTGCGCGGCTGGGCAGGGGTCGACGACGGGGTCGACGCCGTCATGCTCAACATCACGGCGACCGACGCCTCGGCGAACAGTTTCCTCACCCTGTGGGAAGCGGGCACGACGCATCCGGGCACCTCGAACGTGAACGTCGGGTCAGGCTCGACGGCAGCCAACCCCGCCGTCAGCGAGATCAGCGCTGATGGCCGGGTGGCGGTCGCCACCAACACTGGCTCGACCCACGTCGTCGTCGACATCATGGCCACGTTCAGCGCGAACGCACCGGGCCGGGTGGTCGCCCTCGATCCATCCCGGGTGCTCGACAGCAGGGTCGGACTCGGTGCACCGGCGGGCTGGAGCGGCGGGCCGATCATCTTGCCGCTGCTCGGCATGGGGGGCGTGCCCGTGGGCGGCGCATCCGCGGTCATCCTGAACGTGGTTGCCGTCGAACCCGATCGTGACAGCTTCTTCACGGTCTACCCGACCGGCACCCGCCGACCAGGCAGCTCGAACCTCAACGCCGCCGCCGGGAAGGTGGTGTCGAACCTCGTGATGGTCGAGCTCGGCCTCGGTGCCGTCACCATCGAGTCGAACGCCGCCAGGGTCCACCTCGTGGCCGACGTCGTGGGCTATGTCACCGGCTGATCGGGTCACCGGCTGATCGGGTCACCGGCTGATCCGCGACGACGCCCCCACCGACGATCGAACGTCGGTGGAGCGTGCTCGCGTCGGTGGACGTGGACAGCCGGCGTCAGCCGTCGAGCTTCTCGGTCGCCTGCTTGGCAGCGTCGGCCGCCTTGTCGATCGCCCCGTCGAGCTGGTCCGGCGCCTTCGACTGTGCGACCTCCGCGGCCTTGTCGATGCCCTGGTCGATCTGCGTCTTCTTGCCCTTGGTCAGGCCCTTGATCGTGTCGAACAATCCCATGTGCATGCACCTCCGTGTCGTGGTCGGACGGGAGTCTGCCATCCCCGGGAGCAGCCGATGGACATTCGGGTCGTGGAACGCCGACGGGCGGGTGCCCCTCCCGCATGGAAGGTCCACCCGCCCGTCGGGCGTTCGTCAGTCGATCAGGCCCGGCCGAGCAGGCCTGGTCGATCAGGCCTCGGCGACCGGCTCGTCGGTGGAGTAGGTGCCGTGGATGTTGCTCAGCCAGGCAGCCGGGTCCTCGTCGAAGTCGCTCGAGTACGTCGTCATCGGCTGGTAGCCCGGCGCATCGATGCCGAAGTTCCGATAGTGCATCATGCCCGAGCCTGCCGGGATGAGCTTGCCGATGATGATGTTCTCCTTGAGGCCGAGCAGGTTGTCGCCACGGCCGTCGATGGCGGCCTCGGTGAGCACCCGGGTGGTCTCCTGGAACGATGCTGCCGACAGCCAGCTCTCGGTGGCCAGCGACGCCTTGGTGATGCCCATGATCTCCGGGCGGCCCTCGGCGGGCTTGCGGCCCTCTTCGACCATGCGCTTGTTGGTGTCGCGGAACACCTTGGCGTCGGCACGCTCACCGGGCAGGAAGCCGGTGTCGCCGGGCTCCTGCACGCCGATGCGGCGGGTCATCTGGCGCACGATCAGTTCGATGTGCTTGTCGGAGATCGACACACCCTGGTCGCGGTACACCTTCTGGACCTCTTCCACGAGGTACAGCTGGGTCTCGCGGATGCCCTTGATCTCCATGATCTCCTTCGGGTCGAAGGGACCGTCGGTGATCGGGTCACCGGCGCGCACCTCCTGGCCGTCGGACACGATCGGCCGGCTGCCGGTGGGGAGGATGACCGCGTGCTCCTCGCCCTGGTCGTCGACGACCGAGACGGGGATGCCCTTGCCCTCGTCCTCCGCGATGCGGATGACACCCGAGGCACGAGCGAGACGGGCCGAACCACGCGGCGTGCGAGCCTCGAAGAGCTCGACGACGCGGGGCAGACCACCGGCGATGTCCTTGCCGGCGACGCCACCCGTGTGGAAGGTACGCATGGTGAGCTGCGTGCCGGGCTCGCCGATCGACTGTGCGGCGATGACGCCGACGGCCTCGCCGAGCTCGATCGACTTGCCCGTGGCGAGCGACCGGCCGTAGCACAGTGCGCACACGCCCAGCTCGGCGTCACACGTGAGCACCGAACGGACGCGGATGCGGGTGACCGCCGGATCGTCGCGCAGCGCCGCCATCTCCGGATCACCGACGAGGGTGTTCCGCTTCAGCACCGAACCGTCGCTGAGGGTGACGTCCTGCAGCAGCGCACGGCCGAACAGCTTCGTCTCGAGGTACGCACGCTTGTTCGCCGTGTCGACGCCGACGTTCTCGATCCAGACGCCCAGGTTCGAGCCGCAGTCGATCTCACGCACGATGAGCTCCTGCGCCACGTCGACCAGACGGCGGGTGAGGTAGCCCGAGTCGGCGGTACGGAGTGCGGTGTCGACGAGGCCCTTACGGGCACCCGGCGTGGCGATGAAGTACTCGAGCGTCTCGAGGCCCTCGCGGAAGTTCCGCTTGATGGGCCGCGGGATCATGTCGCCACGGGGGTTGGCCACCAGGCCGCGCATGCCGGCGATCTGGCGCATCTGGGTCATGTTCCCTCGGGCACCCGAGCCGACCATCATGTCGATCGGGTTGAAGTCGGCGTTCTTGAACTCGTCCTCCATCGCCTTCTGGACCTTGGCCGTCGCGTCGGTCCAGATGCGGACCTCCTGCTGACGACGCTCGCCATCGGTGATGATGCCGCGCTTGAACTGGCTCTCGACCTTGTCGGCGAGCGCCTCGTGCTCATCGAGCAGCTCACGCTTCAGCTTCGGGGTCTTGACGTCGTCGATCGACACCGTCAGGCCGCTCTGCGCCGCGTAGCGATAGCAGATGTTCTTGATCGCGTCGAGGGCGTTGGCAACTTCCGACTTCTTGTAGTTGTCGGAGAGCCGCTCGACGATGACGCCCATCTCCTTCTTCTTGATGAGCTCGTCGATGTGACCGAACTTGGCCGCGTAGTCGGCTGGCAGTGCCTCTTCGAAGAGGAGGCGGCCGGGCGTGGTCTCGAACTCGGTGCTCGGCTCGCCGTTGACGATCTCCTGGCGACGCACCTTGATGAGGGCGTGGAGGTCGAGCTCGAGTGCCTTGCCGGCGCCGTCGCGTGCATCGAGCGCGCGCAGCACCTCCCACAGGTGGCGGAACACGCGGCCCTCGCCCTTGGCGCCGGCGACGGCCTGGGTGAGGTAGTAGCCACCGATGATGAGGTCCTGGCTCGGGGTCACGATCGGGCGACCCGACGCCGGCGAGAGGATGTTGTTGGCGCTGAGCATGAGCACTCGGGCCTCGGCCTGCGCCTCGGCGCTGAGCGGCACGTGGATGGCCATCTGGTCACCGTCGAAGTCGGCGTTGAAGGCGGTGCAGACCAGCGGGTGGATCTGGAGCGCCTTGCCCTCGACCAGCACCGGCTCGAACGCCTGGATGCCGAGGCGGTGCAGCGTGGGGGCACGGTTCAGGAGCACCGGGTGCTCCTTGATGACGTCCTCGAGGACGTCCCACACCTGCGGGCGACGACGCTCGACCATGCGCTTCGCGCTCTTGATGTTCTGCGCGAGCTCCTGGTCGACGAGGCGCTTCATGACGAACGGCTTGAACAGCTCGAGGGCCATCAGCTTCGGCAGGCCGCACTGGTGCAGCTTCAGCGTCGGGCCGGCCACGATGACCGAGCGGCCCGAGTAGTCGACGCGCTTGCCGAGCAGGTTCTGACGGAACCGGCCCTGCTTGCCCTTCAACATGTCGGACAGCGACTTGAGCGGACGGTTGCCGGGGCCCGTGACCGGGCGGCCGCGACGGCCGTTGTCGAACAACGCGTCGACTGCCTCCTGGAGCATGCGCTTTTCGTTGTTCACGATGATCTCGGGGGCTCCGAGGTCGAGCAGTCGCTTCAGGCGGTTGTTGCGGTTGATGACGCGGCGGTACAGGTCGTTGAGGTCGGAGGTCGCGAAGCGGCCACCGTCGAGCTGCACCATCGGGCGAAGTTCCGGCGGGATGACCGGCACGACGTCGAGGATCATGGCCTTCGGGTCGTTGCAGCGACGGCCGTTGTCGTCGCGCTTGTTGAACGACGCAACGATCTTGAGGCGCTTGATCGCCTTCTGCTTGCGCTGGGCGCTGAGCGGCTTGCGACCGCTGATGCTGACGTCGATGGCGCCGCGGAGCTTGACCTCTTCCACATCGAAGTCGATGCGGTCGATGAGCTGCTTGATCGCGTCGGCGCCCGTGCCGCCCTCGAAGTAGTCGCCATAGCGGTCCTTCAGCTCACGCCACAGCAGCTCGTCGTCGATGATGAGCCGGCCGTGGAGCTTGCGGAACTCGTCCCACGTGCGCTGCACGAGGTCGAGCTCGGACTCGAAGCGATCGCGGATCGCCTGGACTTCCTTCTCGGCGGTGTTCTTGAGCTTGCGCGCATCGGCACCGTCGGCCTCGGACTTGGTGGCCTCGTCCTCGAGCTCCTTGTACCGGCGATCGATCGCCAGCTCGAGGTCCTTCTTGATGGCTTCCTTCTCCTCGAGGAAGTCGGCCTCGAGCGACGACAGGTCGGCGTGGCGCTTGTCCTCGTCGACCCAGGTGACCAGGTTCGCCGCGAAGTAGATGACCTTCTCGAGCTGCTTGGCCTTGAGCTCTTCCTTCGGCTCGATACCGGCAAGGAGGTAGGCGAGCCACGAACGGGTGCCGCGGAGGTACCAGATGTGGACGACGGGAGCGCTGAGCTCGATGTGGCCCATGCGCTCGCGACGCACCTTCGAGCGGGTCACCTCGACGCCGCAGCGCTCACAGATGATGCCCTTGAAGCGGACGCGCTTGTACTTGCCGCAGTAGCACTCCCAGTCGCGGGTGGGCCCGAAGATCTTCTCGCAGAACAGGCCGTCCTTCTCGGGGCGCAGTGTGCGGTAGTTGATCGTCTCGGGCTTCTTGACCTCACCGTGCGACCACATCCGGATCTGGTCGGCCGTGGCCAACCCGATCTTCAGCTGGTCGAACATGTTCACATCGAGCATCGTCGTCTCTTTTCCGTCGTCAGTCGTTCGCGTCGTTCGTGTCGTTCAGTGCGGCGGATCAGTACGCACGCTCGCGCCGTGCGGCGCGCTCGCGGTCGTCCTCGTCGGTGCCGCGCTCGGGGCGGCTGATGTCGATGCCGAGTTCCTCGGCGGCCCGGAAGACGTCCTCGTCGATCTCTCGCATCTCGATCTCGGTGCCGTCGGCCTGGAGGACCTCGACGTTGAGGCAGAGCGCCTGCATCTCCTTCATGAGCACCTTGAAGGACTCGGGGATGCCGGGCTCGGGGACGTTCTCGCCCTTCACGATCGACTCGTACACCTTCACGCGGCCGAGCACGTCGTCGGACTTGATGGTGAGCAGCTCCTGCAGGCAGTACGCCGCGCCGTAGGCCTCGAGGGCCCACACCTCCATCTCGCCGAAGCGCTGGCCACCGAACTGGGCCTTACCACCGAGCGGCTGCTGGGTGATCATGCTGTACGGGCCGGTGGAGCGGGCGTGGATCTTGTCGTCGACCAGGTGGGCCAGCTTCAGGATGTACATGTAGCCGATGGTGATCGGGTTGTCGTACGGGTCGCCGGTGCGGCCGTTGTAGAGCGTGGTCTTGCCGTCGGTGCCGATGAGGCGCACGCCGTCCGGGCTCTCGGGGTTGAGGTTCTCGAGGATGCTCTGGATGGTCGGGTGCTTGCCGGCGGTGTCGTCCTCGTCCCAGTGGGCGCCGTCGAACACCGGCGTGGCCACGAACGTGGACGGCTTCGTGTTGGGGCGGGTCTTGGTCTCGGTGCCGCGGATCGGCTGGTCGCCGACCTGCACGCCGCCGTTCTTGACGTCGGTCCAGCCCCAGCGGGCTGCGTACCCGAGGTGAGCCTCGAGCACCTGGCCCACGTTCATGCGGCTCGGGACGCCCAGCGGGTTGAGGATGATGTCGACCGGGCTGCCGTCGGCGGTGTAGGGCATGTCCTCGATCGGGAGGATCTTGGAGATGACGCCCTTGTTGCCGTGGCGACCGGCGAGCTTGTCACCGACGGAGATCTTGCGCTTCTGGGCGACGTAGACCCGCACGAGCTGGTTCACGCCGGGCGGGAGCTCGTCGCCCTCGTCGCGGTTGAACACCTTGACGTCGATGACCTTGCCGTTCTCACCGTGGGGCACCTTGAGGCTGGTGTCGCGGACTTCGCGGGCCTTCTCGCCGAAGATGGCGCGCAGCAGGCGCTCCTCGGGGGTGAGTTCGGTCTCGCCCTTCGGGGTGACCTTGCCGACCAGCACGTCGCCGGGGCCGACCTCGGCGCCGACGCGGATGATGCCGCGGTCGTCGAGGTCGCGGAGGATGTCGTCCGAGAGGTTCGGGATGTCGCGGCTGATCTCCTCCGGCCCGAGCTTGGTGTCACGGGCGTCGACCTCGTGCTCGTGGATGTGGATCGACGTCAGCACGTCGTCCTTCACCAGGCGCTCGGACAGGATGATGGCGTCCTCGAAGTTGTAGCCCTCCCACGGCATCAGCGCCACGAGCAGGTTCTTGCCGAGTGCGAGTTCGCCGTGATCGGTGGACGGGCCGTCGGCGAGGATCGTGCCCTGCACGATCTTCTGGCCCTCGGTGACCCGGACGCGGTGGTTGATGCACGTGTCCTGGTTCGAGCGGCGGAACTTCGACAGCTTGTAGGTGTGACGGCCACCCTCGTCGTAGGTGACGGTGATCGCCTCGCCACTGACCTCGGTGACGACGCCCGAGCCGGTGGCCTGGATGAGGTCGGCCGCGTCGCGGGCCGCACGGTCCTCGATGCCGGTGCCGATGTACGGCGCCTCGGCACGCAGGAGCGGGACGGCCTGACGCTGCATGTTGGCACCCATGAGCGCACGGTTGGCGTCGTCGTGCTCGAGGAACGGGATGAGCGCCGTGGCCACCGACACGATCTGGCGGGGGCTGACGTCCATGAGCTGGACCTCGTCGGGCGTGACGGACGCGATGTCAGTGGTGGCGCCGAAGAAGCTCTCCGCCTCGAGCATGCGCTTGAGGTCCTCGAGGCTCGCTGCCTGCGGGCTGCGGCGGCAGAGGATGCGGTCGGTCTTGAACGACCCGTCGGCGTTGATCGGGGTGTTGGCCTGGGCGACGACGTACTTCTCCTCCTCGTCGGCGGCCATGTAGCGGATCTCGTCGGTGACCTTGCCGTTCTGGACGACGCGGTACGGCGTCTCGATGAAACCGAACTCGTTCACGCGGGCGAACGTGCTGAGCGCACCGATGAGGCCGATGTTCGGGCCTTCCGGGGTCTCGATCGGGCACATGCGGCCGTAGTGGCTGAAGTGGACGTCGCGGACCTCGAAGCCGGCGCGCTCACGTGACAGGCCGCCGGGCCCGAGGGCAGACAGACGACGACGGTGGGTGAGGCCCGACAGCGGGTTCACCTGGTCCATGAACTGCGACAGCTGCGAGGTGCCGAAGAACTCCTTGATGGCCGCCACGACCGGGCGGATGTTCACCAGGGTGGTGGGCGTGATCGCCTCGACGTCCTGGGTGGTCATGCGCTCACGAACCACGCGCTCCATGCGGCTGAGGCCGATGCGCACCTGGTTCTGGATGAGCTCGCCGACGCTGCGGATGCGGCGGTTGGCGAAGTGGTCCTGGTCGTCGAGCGAGTAGCCGGGCTCCTGCTTCACCAGGTGGAGCATGTAGCTGACGGCGGCGACGACCTCGTTCGGGCGGAGGACGTCGGGGCTCTCGAGGGGCATCTTCGCCGGGTCGTCGTTGTCGGTGGTGAACAGCGAGCCGACCTCGTTGGTGCCGGCGCCGAACAGCTCGTCGAGCTTGGCCACCTCGGCGCCGAGCTTGCGGTCGAGCTTGTAGCGGCCGACACGGGACAGGTCGTAGCGACGGCTCTCGAAGAACGCGTTGCGGAAGTAGGCGCGGGCCGACTCGGGGGTCGGGGGCTCACCCGGACGGGCACGCTTGTAGATCTCGACGAGCGCCTCGTTCTGGGTGGGCGCGATGTGGCGCTCCTTCTCCCACTGGCCCTCGAGGAAATCGAAGTGGCTGACGAAGCGCTCGATGAAGCCGGGCGCGTGCTCCTCGTCGTAGCCGAGGGCGCGCAGCAGGATGAAGATACCCATGCGGCGCTTGCGGGCGATGCGGGTGCCGGCGGTGACGTCCTTACCGGGCTTGTGCTCGACGTCGAACTCCATCCACTCACCGCGGTAGGGGTGGATCGTGCCCTTGACGAGCTGGTGCTTGCTGAGGTTGCGGAGGCGGTAGCGCTCGCCGGCCTCGAAGATGACGCCGGGGCTCCGGACGAGCTGCGACACGACGACGCGCTCGGTGCCGTTGATGATGAAGGTGCCCTTCTCGGTCATCATGGGGAAGTCACCCATGAACACCGTCTGCTCCTTGATCTCACCGGTGTTGCGGTTCATGAACCGAGCGCGCACGAAGATCGGCGCGCTGTAGGTCATGTCCTTCTCCTTGCACTCCTCGACCGTGAACTTCGGCGGTGGGCGCAGGTCCTCGTCGTCGGTGTCGAGCTCGAGCTCGAGTTGCAGGTTCTCGCTGAAGTCCTTGATCGGGGAGATGTCACGGAACGTTTCGGCGAGGCCCTCGTTCAGGAACCATTCGAAACTCTCACGCTGGACGGCGATGAGGTCGGGGAGCTCGAGCGGCTCGGTGAGGTTGGCGAAAGAATAACGTTCGCGGGACGTCGTGGGGCGAGTGGCCACAGGTTCACTCCTCAGGTGCGGTTCATCGCAGGTGCGACGGACTTCGGGGCGCGCAGCGTCGTCAGCATGAAAACAGACGGCAGGAAGACGAGACGCACGGCAACAGGCGATGCTACCCACAGAGGGCGGCCAACGTCAACCGCGACCGGCGAAGCCGCCGGGCGGGACAGGCGTGGGAACGGTAAGCCGCACGCGCCGCCGGAGTCAAGCCTTTCCGCGGATCCGGGCCCGGCCGCTCTGCCCGGAGGCAGGGCGGGGCGGGTCGTCGCCACCTACCGCGGCGCGAGCCAGGTCAGGGTTCGTCAAGCCCTCAACCGTCTCTCAAGATTTGCGACCCATCCGGGCTGATGGACCTCGCAGTGCGCACGATCGACTCCGCACACACACACCAGTCACGCCTCGAGGAGACCTCATGACACCACATCGCAAGAAGATCGTCGGTGCGATCGCCAGCGCCGTCGCCGCATTGACCCTGCTCGGCGGCACCGCCGCGGCAGCCGATGCCGCTCCGCGGCACGTCAAGCCAACGCCGAACGGCCCCAGCACCTCGAAGCCCTCCTCGGGCGTCATCACGGCGAAGGCCTGGAAGCCTCGCTGATCCGAATGCTCATGACCGTCCGGGACTGCCGAAGGGTGGACCGTCCATGACGGCCGCCCTGGCCGCCGCCGGGCCGTCATGGAC
>JBEGOE010000158.1:0-2572 GCA_041182165.1 Actinomycetota bacterium | reverse complement strand
GGTGATGGAGGTGCTGGTGGCCCGCCTGTCGAAGCTCGCCGGCTCCGGCCGCCGTTGACCCCGTGCGGAAAACGCCACGAGCCCGGGCCGAAGCCCGGGCTCGTGCTGTTGATCTGAGCGTGCAGGGTGCCGCAGCGTCAGCTGGCGGTGGCGGCGTTGATCCGCTTCATGAGGCGGCTCTTGCGGCGAGCGGCCTGGTTGGGGTGGATGACACCCTTGGCAGCAGCCATGTCGATGCGCTTGACGGCGAGGCGGAGCGACTCGTCGGCCGTCTCGGTGCCGGCAGCCTTGACCGCGTTCTTGCTGCGGGTCTTGAGCTCGCTGCGGATGGCCTTGTTGCGCTCGGCCGCCTTCGCGTTGGTCAGGATGCGCTTCTTCTGGCTCTTGATGTTCGCCATGGTGCTGGTGTGTCTCCTCGATCTGAGCTCGTGCCCGGCGAAACGCCGCAAGCACAAGGCAGCCCTGGATGCTACCAGCCGCCGGTAGAGTCACCACACCCTCCGAGCCTCGAAGCAGCATGGACCTCGCCCGCATCCGCAACTTCTCGATCATCGCCCACATCGACCACGGGAAGTCCACCCTGTCCGACCGGATCCTCGAGATCACGGGGGCGGTGGAGGCCCGCGACATGCGCAGCCAGTACCTCGACTCGATGGACCTCGAGCGCGAACGCGGCATCACCATCAAGGCCCAGAACGTGCGGGTCGACTGGAAGGGCTACACCCTCCACCTGATCGACACCCCTGGTCACGTCGACTTCGGCTACGAGGTCAGCCGGTCGCTCGCGGCCTGCGAGGGCGTGGTGCTGGTGGTCGACGCCGCCCAGGGCATCGAGGCCCAGACGCTGGCCAACTGCTACCTGGCGCTCGAGAACGACCTCGAGATCGTGGCGGTGCTCAACAAGATCGACCTGCCCGCAGCCGACCCCGATCGCTATGCCGCCGAGATCGAGCAGGTGCTCGGCATCCCCGCCGATCAGATCCTGCGCATCTCGGCCAAGACCGGCATGGGCGTGCCCGAGTTGCTCGATGCGGTGTGCGAGCGCATCCCCGCCCCGGTCGGCGACGTCGACGCGCCGCTGCAAGCGCTCATCTTCGACAGCCAGTTCGACCAGTACCGCGGGGTCGTCAGCTCCATCCGCGTCATGAACGGCCGCATGAACGCCGGCAGCAAGCTGAAGTTCATGCAGACCGGTGCGCTGCACGAGATCATCGAGATCGGCGCCCGCCGGCCCGAGCCCACCCCGGTCGCCGAGCTCGGCCCGGGCGAGGTGGGCTACCTCATCGCCGGCATCAAGGACGTCGCCGAGGCCCGTTCCGGCGAGACCGTCACCACGGCGAGCCACGGGTCCACCGAGGCACTGCCCGGCTACCGCGACCCCAAGCCGATGGTGTTCTGCGGCCTGTACCCGATCGACGGTGACGACTTCGAGAACATGCGCGAGAGCCTCCAGAAGCTCAAGCTGAACGACGCCTCCATCACCTACGAGCCCGAGTCGTCGGGCGCCCTCGGCTTCGGCTTCCGCTGCGGCTTCCTCGGTCTGCTCCACATGGAGATCGTGAAGGAGCGCCTCGAGCGCGAGTTCAACCTGGCCCTCATCGCCACGGCCCCCAGCGTGGAATACCGGGTCCACAAGACCAACGGTGACATCGAGCTCGTCGACAACCCGGCCGACCTGCCGCAGCCGCAGAGCATCGACTACATCGAAGAACCGTACTTCCGGGTCAGCATCATCACCCCCAAGGAGTACACCGGTTCGCTCATGGACCTGTGCCAGACCCGTCGTGGCGACATGACCAAGCTCGAGTACCTGTCGCCCGAGCGGGTCGAGCTGCACTACAAGATCCCGCTGGCCGAGGTGGTCGTCGACTTCTTCGACCAGATGAAGAGCCGCACCCAGGGGTACGCCAGCCTCGACTACGAGCTGCAGGGCTACGAGCGCAGCAACCTCGTGAAGGTCGACCTCCTGCTCAACGGCATCGCCGCCGACGCGTTCAGCACGATCGTCCACCGCGACAAGGCCTTCGCCTATGGCAACCGGATGTGCGAGAAGCTCAAGGAGCTGATCCCGCGTCAGATGTTCGACGTGCCGATCCAGGCGGCGATCGGCGGCAAGGTCATCGCCCGAGAGACGGTGAAGGCCAAGCGCAAGGACGTCCTCGCGAAGTGCTACGGCGGCGACATCACCCGCAAGCGCAAGCTCCTCGAGAAGCAGAAGGAGGGCAAGAAGAAGATGAAGTCGATCGGCCGTGTCGAAGTGCCCGGTGACGTCTTCATCTCTGCCCTCAAGCTCGACGACTGACGCCGGCCGTCAGGGTTTGCTGTCGGCCCACGAGCGCACGATGCTCGTGTCGCTGACGAAGCGGGCCGGGCTGCCGGCGCTCCACCGCCACGACGCCTCGGCCAGGCAGGCGTCCATCGCCTCGGCCACGGCCGTGGCGTGCGCCTCGGGCACGTGGACCAGCAGCTCGTCGTGGAGGCAGAGCACGATGCGCGCCCCCATCGGCGCTGTTCGTGCCCGAACGGTGGCCGCCCACGCCTTGAACAGTTCGGCGGCGGCGCCCTGCACCAC
>JBEGOE010000157.1:0-2979 GCA_041182165.1 Actinomycetota bacterium | reverse complement strand
GTCATCAGTCGCAACGCTGCGGCCACGCCGGCGCGCGGTCATGCCGACGTCCTGCTCCAGGGGGCCATCGACCGTCACGTCGAGCGGGGCCTGAAGGGTGTTGCCTCGCGGTCCTCGGTCGAGCTGTTCGGGCCGCCCAAGCGCGTCCTCGACGTGTCGGCGACGCCGCTACCCGACGGCGGCGTCCTGGTGACGGTCGAGGACGTCAGCGATCGCTCGCGCCTCGATGCAGTGCGCACCGACTTCGTGGCGAACATCAGTCACGAGTTGAAGACGCCGGTGAGCGCGCTGGCCGTGCTGGCCGAGGCGCTGGCAGACGAGGACGACCTCGCGGTCATGCGCCGCCTGGCCGGCAAGATGGTCGACGAGGCACATCGTGCCGCCACCGTCATCGATGACCTGCTCGAACTGTCGCGGATCGAGCTCGGTGGCATGGCAGTGCG
Source organism: Actinomycetota bacterium (assembly GCA_041182165.1). Taxonomy (GTDB): domain Bacteria; phylum Actinomycetota; class Acidimicrobiia; order Acidimicrobiales; family Ilumatobacteraceae; genus VFMC01. Next base: position 2,536 of record JBEGOE010000157.1, on the reverse strand, counting down.
CGACCGGGTCGACGTGGCCACGTCGCTCAGCGAAGCGGCCGTGCGATCGCTCGCCGGGGCCGAGCAGCGCAACATCCGCATCGACGTCGACGAGCCGGTCGGCCTGGCCGTCCTCGGCGATCGCCGCCAGCTCGTGTCGGCGCTCAGCAACCTCATCGACAATGCGGTCAAGTACAGCGAGGAAGGGTCGGAGGTGTGGCTCACCGCCACGCGCGAGCCGGGCGTCGTGGCGATGCACGTGACCGACCACGGGATCGGCATCCCGGCGAAGGACCTCGACCGGATCTTCGAGCGCTTCTACCGCGTCGACCGCGCTCGCAGTCGCGACACCGGTGGCACCGGCCTCGGTCTCGCCATCGTTCGCCATGTCGCCAACAACCACGAAGGAGACGTTCAGGTGCGATCTACCGAGGGCGAGGGCAGCACGTTCACGCTCAGGGTGCCGGAGGCAGGGTCGTGAACACGACACCCACGGTCCTGCTGGTCGAGGACGAGGAGAGCTTCGTCGAGGCGTTGCTGGTGGGGCTGAAGCGTGAGGGCTTTCGGGTCGAGGTCGCTCGCGACGGTTTCGAGGCGCTCGAGCGGTTCGACGCCGTGCGTCCCGACATCGTGTTGCTCGACGTGATGCTGCCGCGCATCAGCGGCATCGACGTGTGCCGCCAGATCCGCAAGAAGTCGCAGGTGCCGATCATCATGGTGACGGCCAAGGGCGCCGAGATCGACACGGTCGTCGGTCTCGAGGTCGGTGCCGACGACTACGTCACCAAGCCGTATCGCATCCGCGAGCTGGTCGCCCGCATGCGGGCCGTACTGCGCCGCCGGGGTGCCGACGGGGCCGCCGCGGTCGAGCACCGCCCCGGTTCCGTGGTCGTGGGTGACGTCGCGCTCGACCCCGACGAACACGTCGTCACCGTCGGTGGCGATCCGCTCGCGCTGCCATTGAAGGAGTTCGAGCTGCTGCACCTGCTGCTCGCGAACGCCGGGCGGGTGCTCACCCGCGAGACCCTCATCGACCGGGTGTGGGGCAGCGACTACGTGGGTGACACGAAGACCCTCGACGTCCACATCAAGCGGCTCCGCGGCAAGATCGAGACCGATCCGGCCCAGCCGCTGCGCATCGTCACCATCCGTGGTCTCGGCTACAAGTACGAACGACCGAAGGTCGGCTGAGAGCGGGCGCCGCAGGCGCAGCGCCCGCCCTACGATGCCGATGTGAGCACCGGACGCCGCCCTGCGCCATCATCTGCCGGTGCTCGGCGTCGGCGCCCCGGCAGCTCGTCGAGGTTCACCCGGCTCGCCCGAACACACGCTGCGATCGCCGCCGGCGATGCGGCGATGGCGGTCGCCCTCGCCGACTCGGTGCTCTTCAGCCTCGATGCCGACGCTGCGCGCAGCAGGGTGCTGCTGTTCCTCGGCATCAGCTTCGTCCCGTTCCTGTTCGTCGCTCCGCTCATCGGCCCGGCCGTCGACCGGATGGCCGGTGGTCGTCGTCTCGTGGTGCAGGTCATCACGGTCGTCCGGGTGGTGCTGTCGCTGCTGATGGCGTCCAACGCCGACAGCCTGCTGCTCTTCCCCCTCGCCTTCGGGGCGATGGTGGCGCAGAAGACGTACGCGATCTCGAAGAGTGCGCTGGTGCCCACCGTCGTGCGCACCGACGAGGAGCTCGTCGAGGCCAACTCGAAGTTGGGGCTCATCTCCGGTCTCGTCGGCGCCGTGGCCGTCATCCCGGCAGGCATCATGCAGAAGACGATCGGAGCGGGGGCCACCCTCACCTACTCGGCGCTCATCTTCGCGGTGGCGTTCCTGATGGCCACGCGGCTCCCACGCGAGACCGTGGTGGCGAGCCAGGCCCCCGACAGCGCCGAGTTCGCCGAGCTCCACGCCGACCGGGTGGTGCTGGCATCGACCGCGATGCTGATGGTGCGAGCCAGCGTCGGGTTCACGTTCTTCCACCTCTACTTCTGGTTCCGTCATCAGGACGCGGGGCTGGTGTGGTTCGGTCTGGCGCTCGGCTTCGCGAGCTTGCTCACCATGGCGGGCAACGCGCTCGCCCCTCGCATCCGCGACCGGGTGCGTGAGGAGACGATGCTGCAGGGTGGACTCGCGGTCATCGCCGTGGTCGGCACCCTGTCGGCGCTCCTCGGTGGCACGGTGGGTGCCGTCCTGTTGGCCGGCGCCGTGAACTTCTCGGCCGCGATCTCCCGCCTCGCGTTCGAGTCGATCGTGCAGCGCGACGCCCCGGACGCGAACCGGGGCCGGGCGTTCGCGCAGTTCGAGACGAGGTTCCAGCTCGGGTGGGTCACCGCCGGCGTGGTGCCCGTGCTCTTCCAGATGCCGGGCCGGTTCGGCTTCGTGGTGGTGGCGGCCATGGGTCTGGGCGCCATGGACTTCCACGTCACCGGTACGCGCGCCGTGGCGGCAGGCCGTCGGCCACCGCACCCGATCAGCGCGCTGCGGGCCCGCCGAGGGCCTCGGCCCCGACGCGGACCCGGCGTACCGCCGCCCCCGCCGCGCTCATCGGCGCGCCGCCGGGGGA
>JBEGOE010000156.1:0-4116 GCA_041182165.1 Actinomycetota bacterium | reverse complement strand
CGTTTGTGCCCGACCGCGCCGCAGGCGGGTCGGTCTACACAAACGCAGGCGGGCCGGTAGCGTCGGGGCGCTATGTCGAAGGTGCTCACCTCCCTCCCTGTCGGCGAACGAGTCGGGATCGCGTTCAGCGGTGGTCTCGACACCTCTGCGGCCGTCGCCTGGATGCGCGAGAAGGGTGCCGTGCCCTACTGCTACACGGCCGACCTCGGGCAGTACGACGAGCCCGACCTCCCCGGTGTGCCGGGCCGGGCGAAGGAGTACGGCGCCGAGCTCGCGCGCGTCATCGACTGCCGCGCCGAGCTGGTGCTGCAGGGCCTGATGGCGCTGCAGTGCGGTGCGTTCCACATCACCACCGCCGGCAAGACGTACTTCAACACCACCCCGCTCGGCCGGGCGGTCACCGGCACGCTGCTCGTGCAGGCGATGAAGGACGACGGCGTCGACATCTGGGGCGACGGCAGCACCTACAAGGGCAACGACATCGAGCGGTTCTACCGCTACGGCCTGCTCGTGAACCCGGCGCTGCGCATCTACAAGCCGTGGCTCGACAACGACTTCGTCACCGAGCTCGGCGGCCGCACCGAGATGAGCGAGTTCCTCACGGCACGCAACCTGCCGTACCGCGCCAGCAAGGAGAAGGCGTACAGCACCGACGCCAACATCTGGGGTGCCACCCACGAGGCCAAGCTGCTGGAAGAGCTCGGCACCTCGATGGACATCGTCGAGCCGATCATGGGCGTCGCCCACTACCGCGACGACGTCGCCATCGCAGCCGAGACGGTCACCGTGCGCTTCCACGAGGGCTGGCCGGTCGCCATCAACGGCGCCGAGTTCGCGACACAGGTCGATCTCGTCATGGAGGCCAACGCGATCGGCGGCCGCCACGGCCTCGGCATGAGCGACCAGATCGAGAACCGGATCATCGAGGCGAAGAGCCGCGGCATCTACGAGGCCCCCGGCCTCGCGCTGCTGCACATCGCGTACGAGCGGCTCGTCAGCGCGATCCACAACGAGAACACGATCGAGAACTACCGCACGATGGGTCGACGACTCGGCCGGCTGCTCTACGAGGGCCGCTGGTTCGACCCGCAGAGCCTGATGCTGCGCGAGCCGCTCATGCGCTGGGTCGGCTCGGCCGTCACCGGCGAGGTGACGCTCCGCCTTCGCTGCGGCGACGACTACAGCATCCTCGACACCACCGGCCCGCACCTCACCTACGCACCCGAGCGCCTCAGCATGGAGCGCGTCGAGGACCAGGCATTTGGTCCGCTCGACCGCATCGGCCAGCTCACCATGCGCAACCTCGACATCGACGACAGCCGGTCGAAGCTCGAGGTCTACCGCCAGGCCGGCACGCTCGGGGCGGGTGGCGGGATCTTCGCCCTGGGCGAAGGCAGCTGACGCAGGCCGCTGCGGAGGGGCTGTTCGGCCCTGCTGAGACCGCGAGCTTGTCAGGCACGAGCATCGCCCATACCCTCCCCACCATGCGAGCGAGCGGAGTGGGCCCATCGTCCCCGGCATGCCCGCGTCGCGTGCCGATCGACCGCACCGCGCTGGTGCGCCACCTCCTCCGTCGCTCGGAACCGGTCCTCCTCGTCGCGCTCGGCCTGCACGTCACCCTGCACTCGCTCTCGTTCGGGACGAGCCCGCTCCTCGCGCTGGCCGGCGTGGCCGCGCAGATCATCGGGGTCGTCGGCCTGGTCCGCCCCGGCGGCGACCTCAGCCCCATCGTCCGGGGGTTCGCCACCACCGGACTGCTGATCGCCACCTCGATCGTCGCCGACGAACGACTCGCCGACTTCCGGCCGTGGTATGCGGTCCTGTTCGTCGCCTACCCACTGGTGCTCGGCCTGCGCCGTTCGCTGCCCGTCATCGTCGCCCTCGCCCCGGCGCTCGTGTGGAGCATCGTGCAGCACAACGATGCCTGGGCGATCGTCGCCCGGCTCGTCCCGGTGGTGCTGGGCGCCGTCGTGGTCGGCCTCCTCACCGACGTGATGAGCGAGTCGGCCCTCGCCGCCGCCGAGGCAGTCGACCGCGAACTGCGGTTGCGCACCTCCGTCGACATGGCGCCGATCGGCATCGTGACGGTCGACCTGGCCGGGCGCACCACACTCGTGAACGCGCCGATCCTCGCCTTCCTCCAGGTCGATCATGCGCCGAACGACCTCGACGACCTGCTCCGGCACGCGCACCCGGACGATGCCGGCATCGTCGACGAGGTGCTCGACGGCATTGGCCAGGGCCGGCACTCACGCGGCACCTTCCGCGTCGTGCACCCCACTGGTGTCCGCTCGGTGCGACTCATCTCAGCGCCGATGGCCGACCGCGACGGGGTGCTCACCGGCGCCGCCATCACGCTGCAGGACATCACCGGGGAGGTCGACAGCCGGCGCCGGCTCGAGCAGTTCCGCACCATCGCCGACAGCACGAGCGACATCATCGGCGTCTCCTCGACGCGGCCGAGCATGGACTACCTGAACCCGGCCGGGCGAGACCTGTTCGGCACCGATCGCATCGGGCTCCACCAGGTGGCCGACTACCTCCCACCCGAGTACCACCGGCTGATGTTCGACGAGGTGTTCACCATCGTTGCCGCCGGCCAGACCTGGAGCGGTGAGCTCGAGCTGCTCGACCGGTTCGGGCGGCGCCGTCCGACCTCCGCCGTGGTGATGGGGCTCTTCGACGAGGCAGGCGACCTCGACGCGTTCGCCGTCATCTACCGCGACATCGAGGAGCGCAAGCAACTCGAGTCGCGCCTGGTGTTCGAGGCCGGCCACGACCTGCTCACCAGCCTGCCCAACCGTCAACAGCTGTTCCAGACGCTCGCCGCCACCCTGGCCCAGGGGGTGCCCGTCGCCGTCCTCTTCGGTGACCTCGACGGCTTCAAGCTCGTGAACGACAGCCTCGGCCACGCCGTGGGCGACCAGCTGCTCCGATCGGTCGCACAGCGCCTCGTCGAGTCGGCGCGCGTCGAGGACCTCGTCGGCCGCCTCGGCGGTGACGAGTTCGTGGTCGTGTGCCGCGGCGACGAGGTCGACACCGGCGGGGCCGAGGCGATCGCCCAGCGGTTCATCGAGGTCGTCAGCCAACCGATCCACATCGACGGACGCGAGCACGTGGTGTCGATGAGCATGGGCATCGCCGTCAGCACCGGCACCCAGACCGCGTCCGAGCTCGTCCAGCAGGCCGACCTCGCCATGTATGCAGCCAAGCGCACCGGGCGCCGGCGGGTCGCCGTGTTCGACCGCGAGATGCGGGTGCGCGCCGACGAGCGACTCGAGCTCGAGGCCGACCTGCGGACGGCGCTCAGCACCGACGAGATCGTCCTGCACTACCAGCCGATCGTGAACACATCGACCGGTGACGTGCTCGGCTTCGAGGCCCTGGCCCGCTGGAACCATCCCACGCGCGGGATGCTGCTGCCGAAGGAGTTCATGCCCGTGGTCGAGACCGGCGGCTTCGCGCTGCGCTTTGGTGAGTCCGTGATCCGTGAGGCCACGGCGACCACGGCCATGATGCGCCTCATCGCACCGCAGCTCACGATGTCGGTGAACATGTCGCGGCATCAGCTCCTCGACAGGCGGCTCGTCGACGCCACCGCCGATGCGCTCGCTGCCGCAGGTGTGCCGCCGTCCGCGCTCAGCATCGAGATCACCGAGGAGATGGTGATGGACGAGCTCCACTCCGTCCGACCCCGGCTCGATGCGTTGCGGGCACTGGGCGTGCGGTTCGCGATCGACGACTTCGGCACGGGGTACTCGAACCTGTCGATGCTGAAGCAGTTCTCGGCCGACTACGTGAAGATCGACCGCAGCCTCATCGAGGGCGAGCTCGAGCTGATCAGGCTCGTGCTGTCGCTGACCCACGAGCTCGGGTTCGCGGCCATCGCCGAAGGGGTCGAGACCACGGAGCAGCTCGAGGTGCTGCGGGCGCTCGGGTGCCACCACGCCCAGGGCTACTACTTCGCCCGGCCGCTGGGCACGGCCGAAGCGATGTCCTACCTCACCGAGATGACAGGTCGTCGCGAGGCACGGCTGCGCTGAGCACGCTGCTCAGCAGCGCCTCGAGCATCCGCGTGCGGGGAACGAGGTCCGCCACCAGCACGTGCTCGTGATC
>JBEGOE010000155.1:0-5537 GCA_041182165.1 Actinomycetota bacterium | reverse complement strand
CTGTCGACCAGCCCGGAGATCGCAGACCCGCGCAAGCCCGTCGCGCTTGCCACCGACGGCCCGACCGGTGCCGTGCGCCTCCAGCACGTCACCTTCGGCTACGACGCCGGGACGCCGGTGTTGCGCAACTTCGACCTCACGATCGCGGCCGGTTCCTCGGTGGCGCTGGTGGGCGGCACGGGCAGCGGCAAGTCGACCGTCGCCCGGCTGCTCACCCGCTTCTACGACGTGCAGGAGGGCGCGGTGAAGATCGACGGGGTCGACGTGCGCGTCGTCACCCTGCACGACCTGCGCCACGCCGTCGGCATCGTGTTCGAGGACACGTTCCTGTTCAACGACTCGGTCATCGGCAACATTGCGTTCGCCCGCCCCGACGCCTCGTACGACGACGTCGAGCGCGCTGCGAAGCTGGCGGGGGCACACGAGTTCATCGAGCGATTGCCCGATGGGTACGCAACGGTGCTGGGTGAGCGGGGCTTCTCGCTGAGCGGCGGCCAGCGCCAGCGCATCGCCATCGCCCGGGCCATCCTGGCCGATCCGCGGGTCCTCGTCCTCGACGACGCCACCAGCGCGGTCGACCCGTCGAAGGAGCACGAGATCCGTGACGCGATGGCCACGGTGATGCAGGGTCGCACCACGATCGTGATCGCGCACCGCCCCGGCACGATCGCCCTCGCCGACACCGTCGTGCTGATCGCGGACGGGCGCGTGGCGGCGACAGGGACCCACCAACACCTCCTCGACACCGACGAGCGGTACCGCGAGGTGCTCGCTGCGCTGTCGGCCGAGGACGACGATCAGGTGGCGAGCTGACATGTGGGGTGGGGGAGCTGTCAGTGATGAGGATCGCCTCGACCGCGCCGAGACCGGAAAGGTGCTGCGCCGCTCGGTCGAGTTCGTCGAGCCGTACCGGCGGTGGGTGTGGCTGGCCGTCGTCTTCGTCACCCTCTCGACGATGTGCACCGTGGCGGGCCCCCTGCTCGTGAAGTTCGCCATCGACCGGGGCCTGTCGAAGGGCAGCGCCACTGCGCTGAATGTCGCGGTCGTCGCCTACTGCGTCGTCGTCGCGATCAACTACATCGTCGGACGTCAGCAGTACCTGGCGATCAACACGGCGGGTGAGGGCTTCCTGCGCGACCTGCGCGTGCGCGTGTTCGACCGGCTGCAGGCGCAGTCGATGGCGTTCTACGACCGCAACAAGGCCGGCGTGCTGGTGTCGCGCATGACCGCCGACATCGAGAGCATGGGCGAGCTGATCCAGTGGGGTCTGCTGCAGTTCGTGTCTGCGGCGCTGCTGCTGGTGTTCACGATCATCGTGCTGCTCATCCTCAGCTGGGAGCTGACGCTCGTCGTGCTGCTCGTGATGCCGATCATCGTGGTGGCGTCGATCCGGTTCCAGCGACAGTCGAACCAGGCCTACCTCGACGTCCGCGAGAAGGTGGGCCAGAACCTGTCGACCCTGCAGGAGGGCATCACCGGCGTTCGTGTCATCCAGGCGTACCACCGCCAGGACGAGCAGATGCGGCGCTTCCACGGTTCGAACCGCGCCCTGTACGGCGCACACCTCCACACCGTCCGGATCAGCGTCTGGTACTTCGGCCTCGTCGAGTTCGTCGGCATCTTCGCGATCGCGATCGTGGTCGGCGTGGGCGGGTGGCTGTCGCATCAGGGCTCGATCGACGTCGGCACCGTGGCGGCGTTCGTGTTGCTCATCGGCAACCTGTTCGAGCCGGTGCAGCAGCTCTCACAGCTCTACAACACCGTGCAGTCGGCGGCGGCGTCGCTGCACAAGCTGTACGGGCTGATCGACGCCGAGCCCGACGTCGCCGAGCATCCCCACCCGGTCACCCTGCCGGCCCGTGGCGCGCTGGTGGCGCACGATCTCTCGTTCCGCTACGACGGGGCCGAGCGCCATGCGCTCCAGCACCTCACGCTCAGCGTGGCGCCGGGCGAGCGGCTCGCCCTCGTCGGCCCCACGGGTGCCGGCAAGAGCACGGTGGCCAAGCTGCTCTCGCGCCTCTACGACCCCACCGACGGTCGTGTCACCTACGGCGACGTCGACCTCCGCCTCGCGTCGATGGCCTCGCTGCGCGAGCGTGTCGTGGTGGTGCCGCAGGAGGGCTTCCTGTTCGGTGGAACGATCATGGAGAACGTCCGCGTCGCCCGCCCATCGGCCACCGACGACGAGGTCGCCACGTCGCTCGATCGGATCGGCGCGCTCGACCGCTTCCTCGAGTTCCCTGAGGGCCTGCACACCGAGGTGCGCGAGCGCGGGTCGCGCCTGTCGGCCGGCGAGCGTCAGCTCATCTCGCTCGCCCGCGCCGCGCTCGTCGACCCCGCGGTGCTGGTGCTCGACGAGGCGACGAGCAACCTCGACCCCGGCACCGAGGCCGTCGTCGAGCACGCGCTCGAGAGCCTGATGGAGGGCCGCACCGTCATCGTGGTCGCCCACCGCCTGTCGACCGTGCGGCGCGCCGACCGGATCGCCGTCATCGACCACGCCAAGCTCGCCGAGCTGGGCACCCACGACGAGCTGGTCGCCCTGGGCGGGAAGTACGCGGCGCTCGCAGCCGCGTGGGAGCGCTCGCAGCCGACGGTCAACTGAGGCCTGTCGGGATCTCAGGCCCGGTCGAGCACCAGCACGAACTCGAGGGTGCCGTTGTCCTTCACCGTGGCGAAGGCGTTCGACGGGTCGGGGATGCCGTAGTCCGAGAAGCGGACGGGGATCGTCCCCAGCACGCCGATGCGGCCGTTCTCGAGCTTGGCCTGCACCGGGAACGTGACGCTGTTGGTGACGCCGCGCAACGTGAGGTCACCGGTGGCGGTGGCCTCGACGGTGGCGCCCTCGGCGGGAGTGGCGCCGATGTCGATGGGCGAGGTGAGTACGAACGTCGACGTGGGGAACTCGTCCGTCGACATGATCCGGCTGCGGAACTGGCCGTCGCGCCGGTCGGAGTCGCTCGTCACCGAGGCCAAGTCGCCGCAGAACACGACCGCTGTCACCTGCGAGCCGGCGATGATGAGCTCGCCGGTCACCTGGTTCGTGCGTCCGGCTCCCTCGGTGTCGACGCCGCCGAGCACCTCCTGCACCCGGTAGCCGAGGGTCGAGTCCTGGCTGATCGTCCACGTGCCGTCGACCCCGGCATCGGCCGTGCTCACCGTGCTCGCGGTCGCCGTTGCGGCGGTGGTTTCGGCGGTCGCAGTGGTCGCTGCCGCTGCCGTCGCGGGCGGTTCGCCGGTCGCTGGCGGCGTGGTGAGGGCTTGGTCGAGGTCGGTGGTGCCCAGGGCGGCGGGGGCGTCGTCCTTGGCCCACAGCAGGTAGGCGTAGCCGCCTGCGATGCCGAGGACGAGCACGATGACGCTGATGAACACGGTCTTCCGGGCGGTGGTCACACTCCCATCCTCTCAGCGGGAGCACCGGTAGGCTCGAAACTTGCTGTGAGCAACCATCCGTTCCGCCCCCTTCGCCACCGATCGGTCCGGCTCATCTGGTCTGCTGCAGCCATCTCCGACATCGGCACCTGGGTCCAGCTCATCGTCGTCGGCAGCCTCGTCGCCGCCGACACCGGGTCGGCTGTGCAGACCGGCCTCGTCGCCCTCGCCACCTTCATGCCGCAGGGCATCGCGTCGCCGATCGGCGGCATCCTGGCCGACCGCTTCGACCGCCGTCACGTCTTCGCCCGGGCACTGCTGCTGCAGGCGTGCATGACCGGCTGCCTCGCCGTGGCGCTCGGCATGGGCGTGCGCACGCCGGCGGTCCTCACCGCGATCATCCTGCTCGGTAGCGCCGCTGGTGCGCTCGGCCAGCCGAGCTACGCGGCCATGCTGCCCGACCTCGTGCCGCCGGAGGAGATGGTGGCGATGGTTTCCCTCGGTGTCTACTCGTGGAACAGCGGCCGTGTGTTCGGCCCGCTCATCGGCACCGTGCTCTACGCCGCGGTGGGCCCGGCCTGGACGATCGGGTTCAACGCGATCACGTTCGTCGGCCTCTCGGTGGCGGTGTGGGCGGTGCGGCGGCCGTTCGCCCCGCACGGCAGCGACGGCACGATCGGCGAGCGCCTCGTGGGTGGCTGGCGCGCGCTACGCACGACGTCGGCGTGCTGGTTCGCCGTGGTCGCGCTCGTGCTCTTCAACATCACCGTCGTCCCGTTCATGGGCCTCATCCCGATCTACGCGAAGGCCGAGTTCGACGGTGGCACCGGGCTCGCCGGGCTCATCAGTTCGGCGCAGGGCATCGGTGCGATCGTGGGTGGCATCACGATCACGATGGTGGCCGCACGCCGGCGCCGCTCCGACCTGATGGTCGGCGTCGTCGTGCTGCTCGGTGTTGCGCTGGCCTTCTACGCGGTGGCGCCCACCCGGGCCACGGTCGCGATCGCAGCGATGGTGCTCGGCGCCGGATCGTCGTCGGTCTTCGTCACCGCATCGGCCGTCGTGCAGCGCGACGCCCCGCTGGCCAGCCGTGGCCGCGTGCTGGCGATGATGCAGGCGTTCATGGGGGTGTCGTACGGCGTGGGCCTGCTGTTCATCGGCGGCATCGGCGACCTCACGAGCCTGCGTGTCGCGTTCGCAGTCGGTGCCGTCGGCATGCCCCTCGGCTTCTTCGCCCTCACCCGCCGAGCGCGGTGGTGGCGTGAGGCGATGGACGGCGCCGACGTGACCGTCACCCGCCAGGTGGTCACTGCTTCCTGATCACCGGTACCGTGCCGCGCATGCCCCGCGAACGGATCTACACGAAGGCCGGCGATGACGGCACCACCGGTCTGTACTACGGCGGCCGCGTCCCGAACGCCAGCGAGCTGCCCACCGCTAACGGCACGGTCGACGAGGCGCAGGCCGTGCTCGGCCTGGCCCGGGCGCAGGCCGGTCGCGACTCCGAGGTGTCGGCGCTGCTGGTGCCGATCATGCGCGACCTGTGGGTGCTGATGGCCGAGCTGGCAACGCTGCCCGACAACCGGGGCAAGCTCGAGGCGGGTACCACGGCGGTCAGCGCCGAGATGGTCGATCGTCTCGAGCGCACCATCGACGACCTCGACGAGCGCTTCACGCACCCCACGCAGTTCGTGGTGCCGGGTGAGGACCTCGTGTCGGCATGGCTCGACCTCGGGCGCACGGTCGTCCGTCGTGCCGAGCGCCTCTCGCTGCGTGCCGCCGAGCCGCCGTCGATGGTGGTGCCGTACCTCAACCGGCTCAGCGATCTGCTGTGGACGATGGCCCGCTGGAACGAGGGGACGAGCCTCGCTGCACGCGACGCATAGCGGGTGATGGCCGGGGTTTTCCGGCAGACTTCCCGCCCATGAACGTCAACGTCGAGATCGTCAAGTCAGCGCCGCGCACCGTCGAGGCGATCGGCGTCCCCGTGGCGTCGTCCGGCCCGGTGGCGCGCCAGCTCGGCCTCGGGCGTGCGGCACTCGCCGCGAACGGCTTCGAGGGCAAGGCCGGCCAGGTGCTCGTGCTGCCCGCCGCCACTGGCCCCACCCACATCGCCATCGGCATCGGCGAGCCGGGAGCCATCGATGCCAAGGGCCTGCGCGACG
>JBEGOE010000154.1:0-2558 GCA_041182165.1 Actinomycetota bacterium | reverse complement strand
GTCCTGACCGCCGGTCATGTCGCGGCGGACGGCAGCGCTGACGGCTTCTTCGGGCGTGTACCACTCGAGGTCGAGCGCTTGCTGCGTCGGGGTGCAGTCGCCGGCCACCGGCACGACGTAGGCGAGGCTCACCGCATGGTGCCGGGGGTCGTGGAAGCCGCTCACGTCGGGGTCGGGGAAGTACTCGACGATCGTGAACGGCGACGGGCTCGGCGGGATCTGGGGCAGGGCCACGGGCCCGAGGTCTTTCTCGAGGTGACGGATGAGGGCGTCGCGGATCCGTTCGCCGTACAGCACGCGGCCGCTGACGACCATGCGGCTGAGCGATCCGTCGGCGGCCTGGCGCAGCAGCAGGCCAACCTTGACGACGTTGCCGAGCTCGTCGACGCGAACGGGGACGGCGTCGACGTACACCAGTGGCACGTTGGCGCGGATGTTCTGGAGGGTCTCGGTCTCGAGCCAGCCGGTCTTGATGTCGAGTTGGTCGCTCACGCATTCGTCCTGTGGAGTAGCCGTTGGCGTCGATGATGACATGCGAGGTCCCGTGGGACACGGCATGCCGGGCACACGAGGATCCGAACCCGCTTCGCGGATGTCGTCGCCGACGGTCCCGACCAGGTCATCGGCGGCGCCGGCGCGTGGGTGCCACCGTGGGTGGGGTGCGAGGCAGCGCGGGGGCGATCACGGAGAGGCCGTCGTCGACAGAAACGGCGATGCCGTCGGTGTCGATGTCGACCGGTTCGCTGCTCGACGAGATCACGATCGGCGCCTCCTCGCGCGGCTTGCGGCCCAGCACCTGATCGATGCCGAGCATGCCCGCAGCCATGACCGCTCCGAGCGCTCCGTGTCGGCGCCGAGCGTTGGCGACGATGTCGACATCGACCGAGACATCGACCGAGACATCGACCGAGACATCGATGGGGACATCGATGGGGACATCGATGGGGACATCAACGGAAATGTCACCCGTGACATCACCCTTGACATCCCCCGGGACATCCCCCAGGGTGTCACCCGGGTGAGTATCCGGTTCCTGGGGCATGTTTGCACGCTAGCGGTGGTGCCGGGTGGGTGGGTATCGCACCGCGAGGTGGGAGTGATCGCGTATTCTTACGATCGTGCCTGAGGGGGAAGGACTCCACCGAGCGGCCGCTGCGTTGCGGACTGCGTTGGTCGGCAAGCCGACCGTGCGCTTCGACGCCCCTGGTCTGGTCGGACCGACCCCCACCCTCGGACGAGTGGTCGAGCGGGTCGAGAGCCACGGCCGCCACCTCGAGATCGTGTGGGACGACGGTCTGGTGCTCCACACCAACCTGCGCCTCGCCGGCACGTGGCACCTCTACCGCGAGGGTGAGCGCTGGCGCCGGTCGGCCTTGGACAAGCGTGTCGAGGTGCGCAACCCGTCGTGGGTCGCGGTGTGCTTCGCAGCGCCCGTCGTCGAGGTCTACCGCCAGCTCGACCGGTCGCGGCACCCGGGCCTCGGCCCGCTCGGTCCCGACCTGTCACGACCCGGTGTCGACGTCGACGAGAGCATCAACAGGCTGTACCACCACCACGACCAGACCGTCTCGGTCGCCGAGGCGCTGCTCGACGAGCACGTCGCCACCGGCATCGGCAACGTCTACCGCAGTGAGGCGCTGTGGGCGGCGGGCGTCCACCCGTTCGCCCCGGTGTCGTCGCTCGACGCCGACGACTGCGCCCGCATCATCGACGCGGTGGTGCGGCTGGTTCAGGCGAACCTGCGCCAGGTGGCCCTCATCGCGACGCCCTTCGTCGAGCACGAGCTGGCCGTGTACGGGCGCAACGGTCAGCCGTGCGAGCGTTGCGGTGACACGGTCACCGTGTGCCGATCGGGCGACCACCAGCGCCTGCTCTACTGGTGCGCGGGGTGCCAGACCCACCGGTCACCGATCGTCGACACGATGCACCACCAGGACGACACACGCGAGATGGACCCGCACCCTGCAGCGGTGAAGTTCCTGCACGACCTGCCGTGGCGCCGCAACGACCTGGCCGGCTGATCAGCGCTTCTTGCGCGCGTTGTCCTTCGGTCGCAGCTGTGTCGGCTTCTTCACGAACCGCACGGCGATCCACGTGTCGTCGATGCCGAGCACCTTGGTGTCGAGCCAGCCCCGCTTCAGGCGTGACGCCTTCAACGAGTCCTCGGTGATGTCGGTGGTGACGCCGGAGGTGGGGCGCGGGTAGGCGACCCACAGGGCTCCGTCGGGCGGCAGCGGCGCAGTGATCTTCGGCCACTCGAGGTCGAGCGCGTCGCGGCGGGTGTGGAACGTGATCACGACGTCGAGCGGCGGCATCAGGCTCTGCTGCCACACGGCACCCCCGGTGTCAGCGAGCAGGTCGCGGATGTGTGCCGGTGGATTGCGGACGGCGAAGACGTGGTCGCCGTCGATCTCGAGCCTCTTGTGCAGGGGGCTGCTCGATGGTGCGTCGCTCATGACCCCATCATGGCCCGACCGCACAGCACCGCATCGATCTCGATCTCGATGGCCACGCGGTCGGCGCGCTCGGCGGGCTGCCGGTAGCGCCCGGCGTAACGG
>JBEGOE010000153.1:0-5007 GCA_041182165.1 Actinomycetota bacterium | reverse complement strand
GCATCGGGCCGAGCGCCGCCAACCGATCGGCGACGGCGGCGGCCTGCGAGCGGCCGAGCTCGTCGATGCCGGGATCGGGGTCGACGTCCCAGCCGGCGGTCGCCCGGCCGTGGCGCACGAGGTAGAGCCGCGTCATTCGAACAGCCAGCCGACACGCGGGCCGGACCCGACGGCATCGGGTGCCAGCGCTCCGTCGCCCTTGCGCTTGATGTACCACTCGGTGCCGAAGCCCACGGCGAACGCCTCGTCGGGCATCTCGAGGAAGAAGCTCGTGTCGGTGATCTGCGAGCGATGGCAACGCATCGACGAGCGCTTCTGCACGAGGTACGCGCCGACATCGACGGCGTGGGTGATCTCGGCCTCCGGCATGCCGAACGGGTTGCCGTCGTCGGCTGGGCCCTCCGGGTCGAACGCCTCGTCCCTGCCCGGCTCGCCGAACTCGGCAGCCAACGACATCAGCCGGCCGATGTGGTCGCGGTTCATCGTCACCTCGAACACCGTCGGCGTGGCCGAGATCTCGGCGGCGCGGTGGCCGACCTGGTGGACCTTGATGTGGTCGGGGTGTCCGTAGTTGCCATGCCAGTCGTAGGTGACGACGATGTCGGCCGACTCCTCGGAGAGCACCACAGCAAGCCGCTCGGCTGCCTCGTCGAGCGGTGCCTGGAGGAACGATGCACCGTGATCGTTCTGCTCCCACCCGGTCATGCCGCTGTCGCGGTAGCCGAGCCAGACGACCCGGTCGATTCCCAGCACCTCGGCCGAGCGTGCAGTCTCGGCCTTGCGTCGGTCGACGAGCGTCTCGCCGACAGCGAGATCGTCGGGAACCTCGCCGTGGTCGCCGTCGGTGGCGACCACGAGCACCACGCGATGCCCCTCTTCCTTCGCGCGCGCCATCGACCCACCGGTGCTGATCGACTCGTCGTCGGGGTGCGCGTGGAAGCAGACGAGGGTGCCCATCAGGAGCCGGCCACGGCCTTCGAGTCGAACAGCGCATCGATGCGATCGGGCGCCACACCCCAGTCGGCGAGCACCGCACGAGTGTGCTGGCCGGCATGAGCCGGTGCGCTGATCACCTCGGGTACGGTGCGCGAGAAGCGCGGGGCCGGCGCCGGCTGCCGGGCACCACCGACCTCGATGAACGTCCCGCGCTCGACGTTGTGCGGGTGCGCCGCCGCCTCGCTCATGGTGAGCACCGGGGCGAAGCAGACGTCGGTGCCCTCCATCAGCTCGCACCACTCGGCGCGGGTCTTGGTCTCGAAGACCTGGTGCAGCCGGGCCTTCAGGTGCGGCCACAGGTCCTTGTCCATCTGACGGGCGAACTCGGGGTCGCTCCCGAGGCCGGTGATGCGCATCAGTTCGGCGTAGAACTGCGGCTCGATCGAACCGAGCGACACGTACTGTCCGTCGGCGCAGCGGTACACGTCGTAGAAGTGCGCGCCGGTGTCGAGCAGGTTGGTGCCACGGGCGTTCTCGTCGAACATGCCGACGCCCTTCATCGCCCAGAACATGCTCATCAGCACCGCAGCGCCGTCGACCATGGCCGTATCGACGACCTGCCCCGTGCCGCTCTTGCTCGCCTCGAGCAGCGCGCACACGACGCCGTAGGCGAGGAACATGCCGCCGCCGCCGAAGTCGCCGACCATGTTGAGCGGCGGCACGGGCGCCTCACCCGCCCGTCCGAAGTGCGCCAGCGCGCCGGCGAGAGCGATGTAGTTGATGTCGTGGCCCGCAGCGAGGCTGTACGGGCCTTCCTGGCCCCAGCCGGTCATCCGGCCGAAGACGAGCTTGGGATTGCGGGCCAGACACACGTCGGGACCGACGCCGAGGCGTTCCATCACGCCGGGGCGGAAGCCCTCGATGAGCGCATCGGCGCCTGCGACGAGATCGAGCAACGTCGCGACGCCGTCCGGGTGCTTGAGGTCGATCGCGATGTTGCGACGGCCGCGCAGCATGACGTCGTAGTGCGGGGTGTCGGGAGCCGGGCCGCGCACAGCCTGGGCGCGCTCGACCCGGATGACCTCTGCCCCCATGTCGGCGAGCATCATGGCCGCGAACGGGCCGGGGCCGATGCCGGCGATCTCGATGATGCGATGTCCTGTGAGCGGTCCAGCCATGGCCACTGTCTAGCAAGCGCCCGGCCGCCCCGGACAGCCGTGCGATGGGGTCAGGCGCTGCGTGTGTGGGAGATGATCGCGTCGGTGAGCGTCGGCCACAGGGGCTCGGGCATGTCGTGGCCCATGTCGGCCACGAACAGCAGGTGGGCGCCCGGGATGACCTCGGCGGTGCGGAACCCGCCCGACGGGGTGATCAACGTGTCGTCCCGGCCGTGGATGACCAGGGTGGGGATGGTGACCTCGCCGAGCTTCGCCGTCCGGTCGCCGCTGGCGAAGATCGCGGCGAGCTGGCGGGGCCCGCCCTCGGGGTAGAACGAGCGGTCGAACGACACGGCGGCGAGGGCCTGGGTGCGCGCCGCATCCTGGTACTTCTTCGACTGCCACGTCATCCACATCGGCGACGCGGCGATGTACTCGTCGCGGGTGGTGGGCGGCGGGGCGAGCAGGGCACCCATTGCCTCGGGGGCGGCGGCGCCGTACGCAGGATCCCCGACGGTGCTCATGACGGAGACGAGGCTCTGTACCCGGGCAGGGTGCTCGATCGCCATGGTCTGCACGATCATGCCCCCCATCGATGCGCCCATGATGTGGGCACGCTCGATGCCGAGGTGGTCGAGCAGGCCGATCGCGTCGGCTGCCATGTCGCTGAGGGTGTACGGCACGGGCGGGACCTCGGTGCCGCTGAGCGCCGCCATCATCACCGCTGCGCTGTCGACCTCGACACCGTCGAACTTGGTGCTGAGGCCGCAGTCGCGGTTGTCGAAGCGGATGACGAACAGACCTGCGTCGGCGAGGGTGGAGCAGAACGCCTCGTCCCACTGGATCATCTGGGCGGTGAAGCCCATCACGAGCAGGAGCGCCGGGTCGCCGGGCGACCCGAACGTGTCGTACTCGAGTTCCACACCGGTGCTGACATTGGCTCTGGGCATGCGTCGCAGACTAGCGAGCCACCGCCCTGTGCACCGCTGACGTGCACGGTTCGGGCACGCTCGCCGGCGGTGCCACACTGGGGAGATGACGGTCTTCGGTGTCCACACGGGCCTCCAGCACACGACGGCGGACGAGCTCCGATCGGTGTGGCGGCGCATCGAGGATCTCGGCTTCGGCTGGATCTCGATCTGGGACCACTTCTACGGCGCGACCGGTCGTCCCGACGACGCTGCCTGCCTCGAGGCCGTGGCGATGCACACGGCGCTGGCCTGCACGACCTCGCGGGTGCGGTGCGGGTCACTCGTCTACTCCGTCGGCTACCGCCACCCCGCCGTGCTCGCGAAGGCGATCACCGCGATCGACCTGCTCTCCGGCGGCCGTGCCGACATGGGGATCGGCGCCGGATGGGCGAAGGTCGAGTACGACGCGTACGGCATCGAGTTCCCCGGGGTGAAGACGCGCATGGACCAGCTCGAGGAAGGCATCCAGTGCCTGCGCGGGCTGCTCCACGACGATGTCACGAGCTTCGCCGGCGAGCACTTCACGCTCACCGAGGCACGTAACGAGCCGCGCCCGATCCAGGAGCACCTGCCGATCTGGATCGGCGGGGGCGGCGAGAAGCGCACGCTGAAGATCGCCGCCCGGCACGCCGACGGGTGGAACGTGCCGTTCATCTCGCCCGACGACTTCCGCCACAAGAACGGCGTCCTCGACGCACACTGCGACACCGTGGGTCGCGACCCGAGGCACATCAAGCGGGCGGCGAACGTCGGCCTCGCCTTCACCGAGGAGAGCCTGCTCCAGCAGTTCGGGGGCATCGCTGACTTCGTCCGGCCCGGTGTGCTGACCGGCGGCGACGAGCAGGTGCTCGACAGCATCGGCCGGTACATCGACGCCGGCGCCGACCAGGTGAACATCGCCCTGCGCGCGCCGTTCGACCTCGACGCGCTCGAGCGGCTCAGCGCCGCGCTGCACCTGGCCCACGCGCTGTGACCGGCGAGTCAGGCATCCGACTCGCCAGGGCACCGGGTCGGGTGAACCTCATCGGCGACCACACCGACTACACCGGCGGCCTGGTGTTCCCGATGACGATCGACCGCTTCACCGAGATCCGTTTCGCCGAGACCCGTTCTGCTGGGCGGAGGTCGGTGCACCTCACGTCGGACGACGAGCCGCAGCCCGTCGAGATCCCGCTCGACATCGCAGATCCCACCACCGTCGAGCCGTCGTGGGGTCGGTACGTGGCCGGCGTGGTCGCCGAGATGGCCGATCGCCCGACGAACTCGGGAACCGCCGGACCGCATGGCATCACCGGTCACATGCACACCACCATCCCGATCGGTGCCGGCCTGTCGAGCAGCGCGGCGCTCGAGGTCGCGGCGGCGCTGGCGTTGGGCTTCGAGGGCACGCCGCTCGAGCTCGCGCAACTCTGCCAGCGGGCCGAGAACCGCGCGTCGGGTGTTCCCAGCGGGATCATGGACCAGCTGTGCATCGCCGCCGGCGTAGCCGACCACGCGCTGCTCATCGACTGCGGGGCGCTCACCGTCACTCCCACTCCCCTGCCGCCCGACGTCGAGGTCGTGGTGCAGTTCATCGCCCATCGCACGCTGGTGGGCAGCGCCTACGCCGATCGGGTGGCCGAGTGCGCGGCGGCCGTGCGCGAGATCGGGCCCCTGCGCACTGCCACGCTCGACGACGCGCAGTCGATCGCGGATCCGATCGTTCGGGCGCGGGCGCTGCACGTGGTGAGCGAGAACCGGCGGGTGCGCGACTTCGCCGCCGCACTGTCAGCAGATGACCGACGCGACGCCGGTGCGCTGATGCTGGCGAGCCATGCGAGCCTCCGCGATCACTTCGACACGTCGACGCCGGCGATGGACACCGCCGTCGAGCGCATCGCAGCGACGCGCGGCGTGCACGGAGCCCGTATGAGCGGGGGCGGGTTCGGCGGCGGCGTCGTGGC
>JBEGOE010000152.1:0-12999 GCA_041182165.1 Actinomycetota bacterium | reverse complement strand
CACGTGCAGGGCGCCGTTCACGTTGCCCCGGCGCAGCAGCGGCAGCACGGCAGCGTCGGGGACGCCGGCCACCCGGGGCCGCCGCGCGTCGCCGGTGACGTCGGGGCGCTCGGCGAGGTTGCCACGGCCGACGACGATCGCGACCGAGCCCTTGGCGAGCTGCGCGGCGATGTCTGGGTCGGCCAGTGCGTCGCGCACCGCGGCGGCCTGGTTGCCGGGCTCGTGACCGATGCTCTTCCACGCGTAGCGGGTGAGGCCCGTCTGACGGCTGGTGAGCTCGAGGATGCGGCTGCGTCGCTTCTCGGCCGCGTCGCGCACCCGCAGGTACAGGACCGGCATCTCCTCTTTCAGGTCGGGGCCGAGGAGGATGATCGTGGTGGCCGAAGCGACCTGAGCGATGGTGGCGTTGCCGGCAGCGAGCACCGACAGCGGCAGCCCGTCGCCGAGCTGAGCGTCGACGTGCTGGGTGCCGATGACCTCGTGGGCCAGGCGGGCCCAGGCGAAGGCGTCCTCGTTGGTGCCGCGGGCGCCGCCGATGACGGCGATGGCGTCGGTCCCGCCCGCTGTCGTGGCGTCGCGCACCAACTGTGCGACCGCGCCGAGCGCTGCGTTCCACGTGGTGGTGACCAGACCGTCGGCGGTGCGCACGAGCGGTTCGGAGAGGCGCTGGTCGGTGTTGACCGAGTCGTAGTTGTACCGACCACGGTCGCAGAGCCAGCCCCAGTTCACCGGGTCGCTGTCGACACCCTGGTAGCGGACGAGGTCGTCGCGGCTCGACTGGACGACGATGCGGCAGCCGACCGAGCAGGTGGTGCAGGTGCTCTCGGTCTGGTCGAGGTCCCACGGGCGGGCCTTGAAGCGGTACGACTTCGAGGTGAGCGCGCCGACTGGGCAGATCTGGACGGTGTTGCCGCTGAAGTAACTGCTGAACGGCTCGTCGGGGAAGGTGTTGACCTGTGTGGTGTTGCCGCGGCTGGTGAAGTGGATCAGCTTGTCGCCCGCCACCTCGTCGGCGAAGCGGGTGCAGCGGTCGCACAGGATGCAACGCTCCCGGTCGAGCAGCACGAGATCGCTGATCTTGATCGGCTTCTCGTAGTGGCGCTTCTCCTCGATGTACCGGCTCTCGCCGGGGCCGTGGGTGAACGCCTGGTCCTGCAGCGGGCACTCGCCACCCTTGTCGCACACCGGGCAGTCGAGCGGGTGGTTGGCGAGCAGCAGCTCGAGCACACCCTCCTGGGCGCGCTTCACCGTCGGAGTCTCGGTGTGGACGACCTGGCCCTCGGCCACGGGCGTCATGCAGCTGACGACGAGCATCGGGCCGCGGGGGCCCTCGACCTCGACGAGGCACTGGCGGCACATGCCGACCGGGCTCATGCGCGGGTGGTAGCAGAAGCGCGGCACGAAGGTGCCGGCGTCCTCGCAGGCGTCGATGACGAGCTGGCCGGGCGGGGCCTCGTGGGCTCGTCCGTCGATGGTGACGGTGAGCGTGCGCTTCGGCTCGGGCTCGGGCGCCTCTGCGGCGTCGGCGTCGGGAACCTTCGTGTCAGACATGCGTGGGGGCTCCGTGCGCGACGCCGTGGATGGGAGGTGTGTGCACACCCTCGATCGCATGGCCGTGCTCGATGTAGTGCTCGAACTCGTGGCGGAAGCGACGGATGGCGGAGGCGATGGGGCTGACGGCCGACGGGCCGAGCGGGCAGATGGTGGTCTGCCGTGGCGGCCACGCCATCCCGGGGCTGATGCTCTCGCTGACCTCGATGAGGAGGTCCATGTCGTCGGGGCGACCCTCGCCCGCCAGGATGCGCTTGAGGATCCGCTCGAGCCAGGTGGTGCCCTCGCGGCACGGCGTGCACTTGCCGCAGCTCTCCTTGGAGAAGAAGTGCACGAGGTTCCAGCACGCCGCCACCATGTCGGTGGTGTCGTCCATGACGACGATGGCGCCCGATCCGAGCATGCTGCCGGCCTTGTCGATGGTCGGCTTGTCGAGCGGCAGGTCGAGGTGTTCGTCGAAGAACCACATCGCGCTGGCGCCACCGGGGATGAACGCCTTGACACCGCGGCCCTGGCGCACGCCACCGCAGTACTCGGGGGCCTCGAACAGCATCCGGAACGTGGTGACGCCGTTCGGGACCTCGAACACACCGGTGCGGTTGACATGGCCGCTGACGGCGAAGATGCGCATGCCCGTGCTGGATGCCGCACCGATGTCGTGGAACGCCTGGCCGCTCTCGTTGATGATCCACGGGAGGTTGCTGAGCGTCTCGACGTTGTTGACGATCGTGGGCTGCATGTACAGGCCCTTGCTCGCCGGGAAGTACGGGGGCTTCAGGCGCGGCATGCCGCGCTCGCCCTCGAGTGACTCGATGAGCGCGGTCTCCTCGCCGACGATGTAGGCGCCGGCGCCCCACGACAGCACGATGTCGACCGAGAAGTCGGTGCCCATGATGTTGGTGCCGACCAGCTGGTTGGCGTAGGCGTCGTTCAGTGCCTGGGCGATGCGCTCCTGGGCCAGGGCCATCTCACCGCGCACGTACAGGAACGCCTGCGCTGCGCCGACGGCGTAGCAGGCGATGAGGATGCCCTCGATGAGCTGATGGGGGTCGAGCTCCATCAGCTTGCGGTCCTTGTAGGTGCCCGGCTCGCTCTCGTCGCCGTTGATGACGATGTAGCGGGGGAACACGCCGGCGGGCAGGAAGCCCCACTTGACGCCGGCGGGGAAGCCGGCGCCCCCACGGCCCTGCATCTCGGAGGTCTTCACCTCGTCGTGCACCTGCTGCGGGGTCATGGCGGTGAGGGCCTTGCGCAGGGCGGTGTAGCCACCGGTGCTGACGTAGCCGTCGTAGGTGAAGCCGTCGGCTTGGTCGAAGCGGCCAGTGATGAGCTGCGGGCCCGTCGGCACGAGGCCGGGGACATGGAAGTGCTGCGGGGTGGTCGGCTGATCGGTCATCGGGCGTCGACTGCTTCCTGGGCGAGCTTGCCGGTGTTCGCCCAGTTCTCGGGCGTGCGCTGACGGACCCGGGCGAGGGTGCCGTGCGGGGGGATCTCGTCGGTGAGCCGACCCATGCGCAGGTCGTCGACGAGTTGATCGAGCTGATCGTTCGTGACCGTGTAGCGATAGCGGTAGTTCACCGCGAGGGCCGGGCCCTCGGTGCACGCGGCGATGCACTCGACGCCCTCGACGGTGAACATGCCGTCGGGGGTGGTGCTGCCGGCGTGCACGTCGAGCAGGTGCTCGGCGTGGTCGAGGAGCTCCCAGGCACCGGTGAGGTGGCATGAGATGCCGGTGCAGATGTTGATGCAGTACCTGCCCACCGGCTCGAACTTGAACATCTCGTAGAAGGTCGCGGTGCCGTACACCTCGGCGTCGGTGATGCCGATGAGCTCGGCGATGTGAGCCATCGCCTCGTTGGTGACGTAGCCGTCCTGCTCCTGGGCGAGGTGCAGCAGCGGGATGAGCGCGCTCTTGGCGCGCGGCAGTCGGCCGATGATCTCGCGTGCGACCTGCACGTTGGCGTCGGTGAGACGGGCCATGTCAGCGATCAACCTCTCCGAGGACCGGGTCGACGCTCGAGATGACGGCGACGGCGTCGGCGATGAGGCCGCCGCGCATCATGTGCGGCAGGCATTGGATGTTCACGAACGAGGGGCCGCGCACGTGCATGCGGTACGGCTTCGAACTGCCGTCGCTGGCGATGTAGCAGCCGATCTCGCCACGGGCGCTCTCGACCGCGACGTACACCTCGCCCTCGGGCACCTTGAAGCCCTCGGTGAAGATCTTGAAGTGGTGGATGAGTGCTTCCATCGACTCGTCGATGCGCGCTCGCGGCGGCGGGGTGACCTTCTTGTCCTGGATGCGATAGTCGCCTCCGGGCATGCGGTCGAGGATCTGGCGCACGATCTTGAGGCTCTCGCGGATCTCGGCGAGGCGGATCGCGTAGCGGTCGAAGGCGTCGCCGTAGCTGCCGACGATGACGTCGAAGTCGAGCTCGGCGTACCGCAGGTACGGGGCATCTCGACGGAGGTCCCACGGCACGCCGGTGCTGCGCAGGATGGGGCCGGTGGCCGACAGCGCGATCGCCTCCTGCGCCGTGATGACGCCGACGCCCTGGAGGCGCTCGCGCCAGATCGGCTGGCCGGTCATGAGCGTGTCGTACTCGTCGAGGCGCGGCTCGATGACGTCGAACAACCGCATGACCTCGTCGTACCAACCGGCATGGAGGTCGGCGGCCACACCGCCGGGGCGGATGAAGTTGTGGTTCATCCGCAGGCCCGTGAGCGCCTGGAAGAACCGCAGCACCTCTTCGCGCTCGCGCCAGCCGTAGATCATCATCGACACCGCGCCGAGGTCCATGCCGTTGGTGGCCATGAACAGCAGGTGGCTGCTGACGCGGTTCAGCTCGGCGAGGAGCATGCGGATCCAGACGGCGCGCTCGGGGATCTCGTCCTCGATGCCGAGGAGCTTCTCGACGGCGAGCGAGAACACGAGCTCGTTGCTGAACGGACTGAGGTAGTCCATGCGCGTGACGTTGGTGGGGCCCTGCAGGTACGACAGGGTCTCGCCGGTCTTCTCCATGCCCGTGTGGAGGTAGCCGATGACCGGCTTGCACCGCAGCACGGTCTCACCCTGGAGCTCGAGCATCAGCCGGAGCACGCCGTGCGTGCTCGGGTGCTGCGGCCCCATGTTGATGATCATGGTCTGGTCGTCGGCGGGGTCGGCGGGGATCTCGCCGAGCTTGGCCACCTCGGCCTCGCTCATCCGCAGGACGGAACCGATCTCGCGCATCAACTCGCGCGCGGTCAGCTCGCTGCGCGGCTTCAGCCCCTGCTCGGGCTCGTTGCCCTGCTGGATCGTCTCGATGATGCTCATCAGTTCGGCGTTCCCTTGAACTGGACGGGGATGCGGCCGACCTCGTAATCCTTGCGGAGCGGGTGGCCTTCCCAGTCCTCGGGCATGAGGATGCGGGTGAGGTCGGGGTGGTCGGTGAAGGTGATCCCGAACATGTCGTACACCTCTCGCTCCATCGCCTCACTGCCGGGATACATGTCGAACAGCGTGGCGACCGCCGGGTCGGCCTCGGGCACCTGCACGCGGATGCGGATGATGGCCCGGTCGAGCAACGAGCGAAGGACGGTGACGACCTCGAAGCGCTCGGGTGCGATGCCCTCGGGCAACGACCGCTGTGGCGACTGGAGGTAGTCGACGGCGGTGACGTCCGTGCACATCTCGAATCCATCGGCGAGGAGCGCCTTGACGACCTTGATGTACTGGTCGCGCGGCACATGGAGCACGCGCTGACCGAAGGTGACGGTGAGCGGGCAACCGTGGAGCGTGACCGGCTCGGGCGCAGACTCGTGCTGTTGGTCGTCGGTGTCGGCCATGGTCAGCGCACCCCGAGCAGCACGGGGGTGGGCTGCGCAGCGGCGGGGATCTCGGTGACGTGGACGTCGGCGCCGGCGCCGGTGGCGGCGCGGCGCTTGGTGATCTCGCCGGTCTCGATGAGGCCGTGGAGGGTCTCGATCGCGTGGATGAGCGTCTCGGGCGTGGGCGGGCAGCCCGGCGCGTAGACGTCGACGGGGACGATCTGGTCGACACCCTGCACGATCGCGTAGTTGTTGAACATGCCCCCGCTGCTGGCGCACACGCCCATCGAGATGACCCACTTGGGCTCCATCATCTGGTCGTAGACCTGACGTAGGACGGGGGCCATCTTCTGGCTGACGCGGCCGGCCACGATCATGATGTCGGCCTGGCGCGGCGAGGCGCGGAAGACTTCCATCCCGAAGCGGCTGATGTCGTAGTGGGCGGCGCCGGTGGCCATCATCTCGATCGCGCAACAGGCGAGGCCGAACGACGCCGGCCAGCTGCTGCGGGCACGGGACCAGGTGACGAGGTCTTCGACCCGGGCCGTGATGAAGTTGTGCTGGAGACCGCCGAGGCCCTCCTCGCGCACGTCGCTGATGATGCCCATCAGGCTGCCTCCTCGATCCGTCCGGTGGTGCCGACGCGCCGGATCGTGCTGGTGGTGGTGCGGCCCTCGTAGACGCTCGGCTCGAGGCGTCGGGCCTTGTTGAGTGGACCCCAGTCGAGACCCCCGCGGGCAACCTCGTAGACGAACGGGACGAAGATGAGCGCCGAGAACATCACGATCGCACCGAAGCCGAACACGCCGAGCTCGGACTGCGAGACGGCGTACGGGTAGATGAAGATGATCTCGATGTCGAACATCACGAAGAGCATCGCCACGAGGTAGAAGCTCACGGGGAACCGCTCGGGCGTCTCGCGGCTGGGCACGATGCCGCACTCGTACGGCGCTTCCTTGGCCACCGACGGCCGGCGCGGTGCGAGCAGCCGGGAGGCGAAGAAGCTCAGGGCGCCGAAGAGGATGGCGAGCACGAGCAGTGCGACGACCGGCAGGTACTGACCCATGGGTTATGCCTTCGCTGGCAGCGCGAGCTGACTGCGGTTGTAGGCGACACGCCGGTCGCGGCGGTGGAGCAGCCAGCACGAGATCAGGAAGACGATGAGTGAGCCGATGGTGATGTAGGCCGCCGGATGACGCTTCCCGCCGCGGTCGCGGATCATGTAGACGTACTGGCGCGGCTGGCTCTCGTCGATGCGGGGCACCGTCGGGGCACGACCGGCCTCGGCGCGCACCGGCACCACGGGGGCGACCTCGACGACCGAGAACCGCGGGTTGTGCCAGAAGGCGATGAAGTCGATCTTGCCGTCGGCGAAGCGCGGCTTGCGCTCGCCGCCGAAGTCGAACACGTTGATGACCTTGTACTCGCTGCTCGATGCGAACGCCTCCGAATCGAGCAGGAATGGCTCGGCCGCCGAGCTGGCCTGACCGAACGACGCCGCCGACGGATCGAGCTGCTTCCATCCCTCGCCGACGAACTGGCTCGCCACGGTGGCGGCGACCTCGGTCGGCGTTGCGTCGGCAGCCACGCTGACCGGTTCGTCGAGGGCACCGGCCAGGCTGAGCGCGTTCGTGTCCTGGAGCACGGTTCGGCCCTGCATGGGCTCCCACGACGGATCGGGTCCCTTCAGGCCGATGCCGTACGTCCACCAGACGGCGCCCATCAGGAAGAACCAGCCGGCCAGCGACGCGAACGACACGAGGAACGCGAGGCGCCCACCCATGTTCGTGCTGAGGATGAAGTACACGCTGCCCATCAGCACGACGACGCCGATGATGACGGTGAGGATGCCGCGCAGTTCGTACATCCATGCGCCGGGACCGCCGTCGCGGCTGGACCCACCCTCGGCTGCGAGGATGGTCATCACCTGGTGGACCGCGGGTTGAACGGTGGCGATGAAGTTCACTTACAGACTCCGGACGTATTCGACGATGGACGTGATCTGCTCGTCGGTGAGCATCGACCCGTAACCGGGCATGCGACCACTTCCCTGACCCTGGGCACCGTAGCGCTTGCCGAACTCCGAGCCCGCCTTGATGAAGTCCTCCATGTCGGCCTGGTCGGCGAAGTGCTTCGCCGTGGCGCCGCCGGTGAGGTTCCAGCCGAATGCGCCCTGGCCGGTGACGCCGGGTTCGCCGTAGCTCCAGCCCTGCGTGTGGCAGCGGGCGCACGAGTAGGCACCTGCAGCGTAGGAGAGGTTGAACAGCGCCTCGCCCATCGCAGCGTCGACGGTGGCGTACTTGCCCTCGTCGACGAGCTTCTTCGCTGCGATCTCGGCGTTCTCGGCGATGCGGCCCTGCTCGTCGGCAGGCAGGTTGCCCGACGCACACGTCTTCGGGTCGTCCTCTCCCTCACCGCAGTTCTCGCGGGGGATCTGGAGGAACTGCATGTACGCGATGAGGGTCTCGATCTGCTGTTCGTTCATGGGGCCGCCACCGTCGAGCCCCCACGGTGACATCGGCGAGAAGGGACGGCCGTACACGAGGATGAACTCCACCTCGCTGACGTCGTACTTGTAGAAGATGGTGTTGATCGCCGGGGCGTTCCACTGGACCGCCTTCACCTCACCCGTGTTGGGGTCGGTGACGGAGTACGGGGCCTGGCCACCGCCACCCGCCGCACCGTGGCAGCCGGCGCAGTTGAAGCCACCCTCGGCTGTCGTGGCGTACAGGCGGCTTCCCCAGGTGATGAACCGGGCATCCATGCCGGACTGGGCACCGGCCTGACGGCTGGGCTCGAACACCCAGTAGAGCGGGAGCATGATGACGATGAGCGCCAGGAGCAGCACGCCGAGCAGCTGCACGCGCTCGAGCCGGCGGCCCTCGAGGGTCTCGTCGTCGTAGTACGGCTTGCGGTTGGGCGCCAGTTCGATCTCGGAACCGAGCTCGGGCGCCGCCGTGCGGCGGTTGGCGAAGTAGTAGATGATCCAGCCGATGAGCGTGACCAGAAAGATGATCGAGGCGATCGCAGAGGTTGCGAGAGCGAACATGGACTAGTCGCCTTCCGTGCGGATGAGAGGGGTGGGGCAGGTGGGCGGCAGCGGATTCAGATGCAACTCGGGCCCTCGGCTTCCTGACCTGTGGTGTTCGTGCCGATGGGGCGGCCGTCGTAGACGGTTCCCGTGTCGATGACGACGTCGCCGCTGGGGCTGACCGTGACGGCGAAGTGGTCCATGCCACGGGGAGCCGGGCCGCCCTTCTTCTCACCGACACGGTTGTACTGCGATCCGTGGCAGGGACACTCGAACCACTGGCTGCTGACGCAGTTGGGCACGCGACAGCCGAGATGCGGGCACTTCTGGTAGAGCGCCGCGAAACCGGCCTCGAGCCCGGACAGGATCGCCGGCTGATACGTCGCGTTCGCCTTGGGCAACGCCGTCGACGGGTACTCGACGATCCATGAGCGCGCCTCGGGGGCATAGAAGAACCCGCCGCTCGAGCGAATCGAGCCGATGATCTCGTCGCGCTTGCCGACGCGCACCTTGCCACCGAACCCACCGGTGGCGAAGGGCCACAGGAAGGCCACGAAGCTGGCCGCGGCGAAGGTGAGGAGGCTGGCGCCCGTGAGCGCAATGCTGGCACGGTTGAAGAACTGGCGGCGGCTGACGCCGAGCGCCTCGGGGTCCGGCGCGACCCACACGGCCGGCGCCATGGAATCGGCCTTGACGAGTGACGTGCTGCGCTGCTCGACAGCTGCCCGCTCGACCTCGCGGCCGGTGGGGCCCTGGGGCAGGTCGATCTCGGCATCGCGGTCGCGGCGCTTGGTCTCGCGGCTGAGCGCGCCGGCGCCGCGGACGTCACTGCGACGGGCGGCCGTGACGAGCACGACCGCGCCGAGCACGACGACCACACCGATGACGATGGCAATGACTGCTGCTGGACTCATCTCGACCTCAGAGCTCGAAGAACAGGCCGTCGCGCCACGGCAGGGTGAAGTTGAAGCCGGGGCCCCGGAAGAACGAACCGATGATGACGAGCACGGCCCAGAACATGAGGTGCACGGTCATCAGCGAGATCGCGAACTTGCGATCCTCGGGCTTGTTCGACGGGTTCCGGTCGATGAAGGGGGCGAAGATCAGCACGATCATGCCCACGCCGGGCAGGGTGACGCCGGCGACCATGGGGTGGAACATCGTGAGGAGTTCCTGCAAGCCGAGGAAGTACCAGGGTGCCTTCGACGGGTTCGGCGTCTGGTTGTTGTTGGCCAACTGGAGCAGCGGTGCGTTCACGAAGATCGAGAAGGCGAAGGTGAACGCGAGACACAACAGCGCTGCCACGAACTCGGCCGCCAGCAGGTGTG
The DNA here is from genome assembly GCA_041182165.1 of Actinomycetota bacterium. Taxonomy (GTDB): domain Bacteria; phylum Actinomycetota; class Acidimicrobiia; order Acidimicrobiales; family Ilumatobacteraceae; genus VFMC01. Next base: position 3,279 of record JBEGOE010000152.1, on the reverse strand, counting down.
GCCAGGTGTGGACCTTGTCGACCGGCGTGGCCTTGACCTCTTGGATCGAGCCGCTCTTGACGACGGTGAGGAGGCGCTGGGTGTTGCCACCGGGGCCGGCGCCGACGGGGATGCCCCCGCTGGAGGGGGCGGCCTGCACCACGCTCGCCACCTTCTCCTGCAGCGCGACACCGCCGCCGGCGTCGGCCGAACCCTCGGCACGTGCCTTGGCCGACTTGCTGCGCTCGAGGAGGTGGGCCGGGATGCGCGGGTCTGCTGCGGGCTCGGACGCGGCTGCGCCACCGCCTGCCGGAGCAGCAGCTGCTGCCTCGTCTGCGCCTGTTGCGGCCGCCTTCTCGCGGGCGGCTTGCGCCCGCTTGAGGAGGTGCTCGGGGATCTCAGTCATGAGTGGGGACTCCCTTCCCGAAGTCGATCGTCGCCTGCGCGGTGCTCGGGGTCACAACGGCCCCGAGATGCCGCCGTCCTTGCGGACTCGCCAGAAGTGGATGGCCATGAAGATCACGATGACGAACGGCAGCAGGAGCACGTGGAGCACGTACCACCGCAACAACGTCTCGGGACCGATCTCCTTGCCACCGAGGAGCACGAACCGCACCTCGGGGCCGAACACGGGTGTGTAGCCCATCATGTTGGTGCCCACGGCCACGGCCCACAGCGCCAGCTGGTCCCACGGGAGCAGGTAGCCGGTGAAGCTGAGCAGCAGGGTGAGCATGAGCAGCACCACGCCGATGACCCAGTTGAACTCGCGCGGCGCCTTGTAAGCACCGTGGTAGAAGACGCGGGCCATGTGGAGGAACACGCTGAGCACCATGAGGTGCGCGCCCCATCGGTGCATGTTGCGTACCAACAACCCGAACGTGACCGAGGTCTGCAGGTTCGAGATGTCGTTCCACGCCTGCGTTGCCTCGGGTCGGTAGAAGAACATCAGGAAGATGCCGGTGACCGTGAGCAGGATGAAGAGGAAGAAGCTCAGACCGCCGAGGCACAGCGTGTAGCTGACCTTGACTGCATGTCGCTTCACCTTCACCGGGTGCAGGTGGTACAGCACCGAGTTCATGACGACGTAGCTGCGGTTGCGCGGGCTGTCGGTGTATCCCTTGCGGAAGATGCTGCCGGGCCGGAAGATGCTGTTCCACACCTGGCTGCCCTGCGTGTCGTTGACGAGCTTGTTGACGCGGTCCTTCGCCGTGGGGCGGGACGTCTCGTCGATGATCTTGGCCATCTGGGGTTCGTTCCTTTACAGCCGCATGCCGTAGGCGTAGCCGTGGTTGTTGGTACGGGTGTGGGAGTTGCCGTTGCTGTCGGGCACGCCCACCTTGCCGAGGATGATGACCCCGGTGGGGCAACGATCGACGCACAGCGCACACCGCGTGCAGATGTCGTCGTCGATGATGAACAGGACGTTGTCGCTGGGGTCGACACCCGGCTGCTCGGTGCCCGAGGCCTCGGCGATGGCCGAGGTGTTCACCATGTGGATGCACTTCCAGGGGCAGATGTCGACGCAGCCCTCGCACATGATGCACTCGGTCTGATCGATGTGGATGAACTGCTTGGGCTTCACCGCCTTGCTCAGGTAGTCGGCGTCCACCTCGACGAGCTGGTACGCGTCGGTGAACGGCATGAGCGGCGGGTTCGCATCGGTACGGGCCATGGGCTACGCCTTCCTCGCGAGCGGGCGGCCGAACGTGGACGTGGCGATCTCGGTGGAGGCGGCAGCGGCACGCTTGCCGCGGTTCTGCCAGTAGATCCACATGAAGATCATCAGACCGAAGTAGTAGACGTGGATGAGGACCACGATGATGTCGCGCAGGGCCTCGTACTGCAGCGTGAAGGGGAACCAGCCGCCGTAGGCCTGCGACTTGAAGATGTCGAACGGGCCGTAGAGGATCTTCGTCCGGTTCCAGCCGAGGTCCTTGTCGGCATGGTCGATCCACTGGTGCGGCACGATGCCGAATGCGATGAACATCACGCCGAACACATAGGTGGCGACGAGCACCGCCTCGCCCCACGTGAGGGGAGTGCCGGCGGGGCGCCGCTTGGCGAACGGGATGGCAACGAGCGTCAGGGCCGTCGAGACCACGAGCGAGACGATGAACGCCTGGTTCATGCCGGGCAGGTTCACCACGGTGTCGTAGATGTTGGCAAACACGCTGAGGTCGCTCCTCTTCCAGCTTTCTCGGGCGCTCGGACGCGGCCAGGACCGGCCTCGCCAAACGCTGCACGAACACTAGTCAACTCACCACGGGGTGGCACCAGTTCGCTCGAAACGTGAGCAGCGAGCCCGGTACCACGACGACGGTGTCGGATTGGGTCTACCACGCCAGGGGGCAGGTGCTGCCTGGTTGTGCGCATGTGCACGGCGTGACGTCGGTCGTACCACCCCGACGTGACGGGCAGATTCCCCATTCCCGGCGACGGCCGTCTATCGTGCAGTCCCGTGACCGAGATCCCCGAGCATCTCCTCAAGCGCAGCCAGGCCGCCAAGTCGAAAGCAGCAGGCGAGTCCGCGCCCGCCAGCGACGCTGCCGCACCCGTTGCCTCTTCGTCTCCGGTGCCCGCGGCGAAGGCCGCCGCACCTGCCACCAAGCCCGCTGCAGCCGCACCCGCCGTGCCGCCGCCGCCGCCGAAGCCCGACCCGCCGTTCATCGCCGCGGCGAAGAGCCGCAAGAAGATCCCGTTCTGGGCGATGATGACGCTCAGCATGCTGCCGCTGTGGGTCTTCATGTACGCCCGGGGCCTCACCCCGAAAGAGCCCAAGGTCACCGGCCCGCTCGGCGCGGGTGCGGCGCTCTACACGGCCAACTGCTCGGGCTGCCACGGCGCCGGGGGTGAAGGTGGCCTCGGCTACGGGTTCGCCGGCGGCGAGGTGCTCAAGACCTTCCCGCACATCGAGGACCAGCTTCGCTACGTCTACGTCGGAACCCAGCTCTACCAGAGCGCCGGGATCGCCGTGTACGGCAACCCCGAGCGCGAGGGTGGCCCCCACGTCACCGGCGCACGCGGCGTGATGCCGAACTTCGGGCCCACCACCGGCGGCAACCTCACCGAGGCGCAGATCCTCGCCGTCATCTGCCACGAGCGGTACACCCTCGGTGGCGCCGACCCGACGGCCGACTCCCTCGATGAGTACGAGAAGTGGTGCAGCCCCGAGGCGCCCGCCTGGACCGGCCTCGAGGACGGCTCGCTCACCTTCGAGAACATCGCCGACGAGCTCGAGATGACACTGCCCGTCGGCGTGACTCCGCTCGCCGGTCACGCCGCCGACGCCAAGCCCTGACC
>JBEGOE010000151.1:0-3154 GCA_041182165.1 Actinomycetota bacterium | reverse complement strand
CGGTCGTGCTGCCCGCCGCCCCCGAGCGACCGGCGACGCGGATCGCCACCCTCGACGACGCCGTCTCGGTGTCGGGCTACGGCGGCCTGGCGCCCGCCCTCGTCGGCACCCTCGAAGCGATCGGGATGTCGTCGGGCATCCCCAGCGTCCGCGGGCGCTCGTACAACATCGGGCTGTACGCCGTGCGCCGTGGCGAGCAGGTGGTGCAGCAGGCGGCCGGCTCGAGCGGCGTGTGGCAGTTCCCGATGAGCGTGACCGCGCTGCCGGTCGATGCGATCGGCCGCGTCATGAGCCAGCGGGTCTCGGCCGCCGTGGCCTCGGGTGGCGTCGTGCTCAGCGCCACCAGCGCATCGTTGCGCGGGGCGCAGGCCGGCGACACCGTCGACCTGATCGCGTCCGACGGCAAGGCCCGCCGGTTCGTGCTCGGCTACGTCGCGCCCGATGCCGAGATCGGAGGCGCCGAACTGGTCATGTCGCTCGAGCAGGCCGACGTGCTCGGAGCGTCCGTCGTCACCCGGGTGTTGTTCTTCGGCCAGTTCGACCGGTCGGCGCTCGAGCAGTCCTTGGCCGGAGCTGGGCTCTCCGACGGCGACACGGTGCGGATCACGCGTTCGTGGTCGGGCCCGAACCCCGACGGATTGCTGGGGTCGGCCGGCCTCAAGACGCGCCTCGGTGAGTTCGACTATCGCATCAACGCCGACGATGGCCTGAGCCTCGATCCCGACTGGACGTCGGCCAACCTCGTGTACCGCCGCTACGACAACATCGGCGTGCGCGCGACGTGCCACCGGGCGATCGTCGCCGACCTCCAGGCCGCGCTCGACGAGGTTGCCGCGTCCGGCCTGGCGTCGGCGATCGACCTCGCGAACACCAACAGCTACGGCGGCTGCTACAACCCGCGCTTCGCCCGGATCTCGGGCAGCATCGGCTCCGTCAGCAGACACGCCTGGGCAGCGGCGATCGACATGAACACGGTCACCAACGCGCAGGGCCGTGCGCCGCGCATGGACTGCCGTGTGGTGCGCATCTTCCGCAAGCACGGGTTCGCGTGGGGCGGTAACTTCCTGGTTCCTGACGGCATGCACTTCGAGTGGGTGGGCGAGCCGCGCCACACGATCCAGTACCCCTCGAAGTACTGCCCCAACCTGCCGGGCGGTGCGATCGATGGCGTGCCCGGTCTGTCCGTGCAATCGGCGCCCGCCGGCGGTCGGCTGGCGACGATGTTCGCCGACGACGCACTCGAAGCCGAGAGCCTCACGGACGACGGCGGCTGACGCCGGTAGCCTCGGCGCCTGTGGCGACTCGATTCGTGATCATCGGCGGTGGCCCGGCGGGCAACACCGCAGCGACCCATGCGGCTCGCCTCGGCGCCGAGGTCACCGTCGTCGAGCGCGACGTCATCGGTGGCGCGGCCCACCTCTGGGACTGCATCCCGTCGAAGACGATGATCGCCACCGGCGGTGCCATGGCCTTCACCCGCCGCCTGCAGGGAATGGGCCTCGAGGAGCAGGTGGCCGAGGTCGACGTCGAGGCGCTCACCGAGCGCATCGAGAGCATCAAGACCCGCCTCCAGCGCAGCACCACCAACCTGCTCGCCAGCCAGGGCGTCAACCTCGTCCACGGCAGTGCCCGCTTTCTGTCGCCCCACGAGATCGAGGTCACGAGCACCGACGACGAGGGCAACGTCAGCGTCCGCATCATCGAGGCCGACGCCGTCCTGGTCGCCACCGGCTCGCGGCCCCGCATCCCCGAGTGGTGCCACCCCGACGGCGAGCGCGTGCTCACCACCCGCGACTGCTACCCGCCCAAGGTGTTTCCAGAGCACGTCACCGTTGTCGGCTCCGGGGTCACCGGCGTCGAGTTCGTGCACATGTTCGCGTCGTTCGGCTCGAAGGTCACCCTGGTCGTCAGCCGTCAGCAGGTGCTCCCCAGCAAGGATCCCGAGGTCGCCGCCGTCCTCGAGGACGACTTCCTGAAGCGCGGCGTGCAACTGCTGAAGGGTGCCCGCGCCGTGGCGATCGAGCGCAACCCTGACGGCACCGACGGCGTCGAGGTGCGCTGCGACGACGGCCGTGTGGTGCGCAGCACGCACGCCGTCCTGGCCATCGGTTCGGTGCCGAACACCGACGGGCTCGGACTCGACGCCGCCGGCGTGCAGACCGACGGTGGCTACGTCACGATCAACCGCCACTGCCAGAGCAACGTGCCGCACATCTATGCAGCGGGTGACATGAGCGGCAAGCTGCCGTTGTCGAGCGTCGCCAGCATGCAGGGTCGCAAGGTTGCCGAGCACGTGATGGGCCTCCAGAAGGTGGCGCACCGGCACCTCGATTACGACAAGGCCGCCAGCGCCATCTTCACCGAACCCGAGATCGCCGATGTCGGCCTCGCCGAAGCCGACGCGTTCGCTGCGGGCCGCAAGATCCGCGTCACCAAGGTGCCGTTCAGCTCCACCCCGAAGGCGCTCATCAACAACGACTGGCGCGGCTTCGTGAAGATCATCTCCGACCCCGCCACCGGCGTGGTGCTGGGCGGTTCGATCGTCGGTCGCCACGCGGCCGAGCTCATCAGCGTCATTGCCCTCGCGGTCACGGCGAACCTCAAGGTCACCGACATCGTCGAGAGCCTGCTCGTGCACCCGGCCATCAGCGAAGCCCTCGCCGAAGCCGCCGAGTGACCTGGCCGCTCGCACGTGTTCGCCACTGACGACCGTCCGGTGCCATCGGTCCCGGCGGGGCTCGAGCTCGCGTCGTACGGGCGTCGCATCGGTGGCGCAGTCATCGACGAGTTCGTCGGGCTGCTGCCGGTTGCGATCGGCCTGGTCATCTGGGGCCTCCGGCCGGGTGACGACATCAGCGACACCACGCTGCTCGTGCTCGGTCTCGCCACGGCGCTCAGCGCGCTCGTCTACGAGACCCTGATGATCGGGTTCCTCGGCCGCACGCTCGGCAAGCTCGCCGCCGGCACACGCGTCGTGCGTGCCGACACCGGCGGTCGCCTGGGGTGGTTCGCGTCGGTGCAGCGGGCCCTGGTGCCGGTCGTCGCCAGTGTCGTCCCCGAGGTCGGGTTCCTGTTGGCTGCCCTGGTCTACGGCGTCGCATTCATCGACCCGCTGCGTCGCGGCATCCACGACCGCGCCGCCGGCAGCCTCGTG
>JBEGOE010000150.1:0-3416 GCA_041182165.1 Actinomycetota bacterium | reverse complement strand
GTCACGGGCGGCATCGCCACCAGCGCCAGCGGCGTCGCCGACCCGGCGATCGCGAGGTGGATCGCGGCGTGGTCGAGTCGGCGCCACAGCGCACGTGCACGCAGCCCGTGGACCCACCGGTGGTAGACGACCGAAGCACCGAACATCGAGCACATCGACAGCGCGTAGACGACGCAGCCGATCTGCGCTCGCCGGCCAGCGGCAGCGAGCACCAGCGCCACCATCGCAGGGACTGTTGCGACGAACGCGAGGAGGTGGACACGACCACGCCAGCTCGGGCGTGCGACGTGGCCGAGCGGGACGTCTCGCCCGGCATCGTCGCCGTATCGGGTGCTGAGCGGGGGATACGTACGCCTGATGACGACGAGAGTACGCGGCCGGAACGAACGTCGGATTCCGCGCCAGAAAATCTCCGATCAGGTCTGTACGCCGATCGACAACAGTTCTACCCTTCACCGATGCGGCAGCTCAGCGGGATGGACGTCAGCTTCCTCAACATGGAGACGCCGAGCACCTTCGGGCACGTCTGCTCGCTGAACATCTACGACCCCACCGGCGTGCCGGGCGGCGCCGGCATCGACGCGATGAAGCAGATCATCCTCGAACGCATCGATCAGCTCGCCCCGTTCCGCCGCCGCCTCGTCGAGGTGCCGCTCGGGCTCGACCTCCCGTACTGGATCGAGGACCCTGACTTCGACATCGACTTCCACGTCCGCCACCACGCCGTGCCGCCCCCCGGGAACCCCGAGCAACTCGCCGAGGCCGTCAGTCGCATCGTCGCCCGACCGCTCGACCGCGGGCGCCCGCTCTGGGAGCTGTACGTCATCGAGGGTGTCGACGAAGGGCGGCTCATCGCACAGTTGACGAAGATCCACCACGCCACCATCGACGGGGCCGCGGGCGCCGAGATGCTCGGCGTGATCCTCGACACCGACCCCGAGTACCGCCCCGCCGGCGCGCCGACCCCCTGGGTCCCCGACGAGGTCCCCAGCGAGGAGGAGATGCTCCGCATCACGATGCGCGAGTACGTCAAGCGCCCCGAGAAGTTCATCCGCCTCAGTGTCCGCACCATGCGCGAGCTCGCCGCGACGACGCAGTCCGGCGGCCTCCGGGCGATCGCCGACCTGGTCGCCCAGCCGATGCCCGGCCCTGCCGGGCGTCTGCTGCGGAACCGCCTGCGGTCGCAGTACGGCAACGACGACGACAAGGCGCCTGCGCTGCCGCCCACCCAGGCGCCGCGCACCCCGTTCAACCGGCCGATCACACCGCACCGGCGGTTCGCGTACACGTCGATCCCGCTCGAGGACGCGAAGACGGTGCGCCGTGCGTTCGGGTGCACGTTCAACGACGTGGTGATGGCCGTGTGCAGCGGCACGTTGCGCCGCTACCTCGAGAAGCACGATGCGTTGCCCGACGAGAGCCTGATCGCGATGGTGCCTGTCAGCGTGCGGAGCGGCTCCGAGACCGATGCGTACCAGAACCGCGTGTCGGCCCTGCTCGCCGACCTCGCTACGAACGAGCCCGACCCGTTGAAGCGGTTGCGCCGGGTCCAGCAGAGCATGAACGCGGCGAAGGAGAACTTTGCCGCGATCCCGGCCGAGGCGCTGCAGGACTTCACGCAGTTCGCCCCGCCTGCCGTGGCCGCCCGTGCGATGCGGATGTACAGCCGCCTGCGCATCGCCGACCGGATGAACCCGCCGTTCAACCTGGTCATCTCGAACGTGCCCGGCCCGAGCCACCCGCTCTACTCCGCCGGTGCCCCGCTGCGCCACTTCTATCCGGTGAGCGCGCTCATCGACGGCCAGGGCCTGAACATGACGGTCCAGAGCTACAACGGGAACCTCGATTTCGGGTTCATCGCCTGCCGTGAGCTGGTGCCCGACCTGTGGATGATGGTCGAGCTCCTGCACGAGAGCATGCAGGAGCTCCTCGATCTGGCGAGCTGACTTGCCTCCGACGCCCGACGCCGGACTGTCCGTACCGAATGATCCGGCATCGACTCACGATTGCGCTCGATGATGACGAGCACCTGTCAGCGACCCCGTTCTGGCGGCGCGGCAAGGTGCTCTCCCTCTCGTTCACCGAGAGCGGGCTCGTCGCCTCGACGAATCGTGCGGCCGCCGTCACCCTACCGTGGTCGGCGTACCTCCCCGAGCCGGTTGCGGCAGCGTCGAACGGTCCGGGCGACGACAGTTGGACGATCGGATGGTGGACCTCCGGCCAGGCCGGACGGTTCGGTGTGTCGGTCATCACCCGAGGCGAGCTGAGCGAGTCCACACAGGAGATCGCGGCAGCAACGCAGACGCGCGTGCGGACACTCGACCTGCGACGGTCCGGCCACAAGAGCGGCGTCGTGCTGCCCGTGCTGCCCGGCGCATCCGAGTTCAGCCGGTACGAGGCCGAGCGCAGCACGATCGCAGCGATGTGCCATGTCCTGTGCGAACGCACCGACCTGCGCCACCGACTCGAGGAACCGGCGCGCATGCAACGCCTCGCCTCCGTGCTGCAACGCACGTTCATGCCGGCCCGCTCCACGCCGCAGAAACCCGCGCCCAACACCGCCGACGTGCTGCGAGCGATGCGCCAGGCCGGGTACGTGCACCCGTTCGGTCGGCCGCTGTCGCGCGCCGACATCGACCGATCGACCCTCGTCGTCGACGAGGTCCGCACACGTCTCCTCACCGACCCGCATCGCTCGGGGCGTCCGATCAACGCCGCGCTCATCGACCGACTCGTGCACTCGCACTACCTCGATGTCGAGCCGTGGCCGTTCGCCGCGCTCACCGGTCCTGTCTGAGCGCAGCCGCGACGCGTTCGGCCACCATCACGGTCGGGATGTGCGTGTTCGCCCGAGGAGCCACGGGCATGACCGACGCGTCGCACACCACGACGCCCTGGTAACCGATCAGCCGGCACGCGGTGTCGACCACGCGGCCCATCGCGCACGTCCCCGCCGCATGCACGTAGTCACCGAGCGCGGCGCGCACACCGTCGATGTCGGTGGCAGTGGGCACGACGTCGCCGAGTGCCCTCATCGCCGATGAGGACATGATCCGCTCGGCGATGTCGAGCCCGGCGCGCAGCGGCTGCCAGTCGCGCTCGTCGGACAGCATCGCGAAGTCGACCACGGGGTCGACCGCCGGGTCTGCCGATGCCAGTCGAACGGTGCCTCGCGAGCGCGAGCGCATGAGCGCCACCATCACCAGACCGAGCGACGGCATCGCCGGCTCGATCGCGTCGACGGGGAGCAGTTGCAGATCGTGCGGCTCAGAACCGGACGACAGCCGGGCGAGCGTCCCGACCGGGAGCGAGCCCATCGGCGCCGGCTCGCGCAGGATGACGGGCAGGGGCATCGACGGGTGGTCGTGGAGGTTCTCCCCCACGCCGGGCGTGTCGACCCCAGACCGCAGCAGCAC
>JBEGOE010000149.1:0-5804 GCA_041182165.1 Actinomycetota bacterium | reverse complement strand
ATCGCCGCCGAAGGGCACGAGCTGCCCGGCCGTGAGCGAGCGCAGGGGTCCGGGTGCGGCGGCCATGACCTCGTAGGTTACGGCCGCCCCGCGTAGCCTGGGCGTGTGGACGATCGCCTGTACTTCCGCCAGCTCCTCTCCGGCCGCGACTTCGCCGTGGGTGACCCCGTCGCCCAGCAGATGGTGAACTTCGTGTACGTCATCGGTGACCGCGTCACCGGCGAGTGCGTGCTGGTCGACCCGGCCTACGCCGTGGGCGACCTGCTCGATGCGGTCGAGGCCGACGGCATGCGCTGCACCGGTGTGCTGGCCACCCACTACCACGCCGACCACGTGGGCGGTTCGATGATGGGCCACCGCATCGAGGGCGTCGCCACGCTGCTCGACCGGTGCGACTGCCCGGTCCACATCCAGCGAGCCGAGGCGCCGTGGGTGATGCGCACCACCGGACTCGACGAGTCGCACCTCGTGCAGCACGACTCGGGTGACATCGTGCGGGTCGGCGAGATCGAGATCACCCTCGTACACACCCCCGGCCACACACCCGGCAGCCAGTGCTTCCACGTCTCGTTGGCCGGCGGCGGGGCGCTCGTCAGCGGCGACACGCTCTTCCTCGATGGTTGCGGCCGCACCGACCTGCCCGGCAGCAACCCCGAGGACATGTACGACAGCCTGCAGACCCTTGCGTCGCTGCCGTCCGACACGATCGTGTTCCCCGGCCACCGCTACTCGCAGCCGTCGAGCGCCACACTCGACGCCGTCGTCCACGGCAACTACGTCTTCAAGCCGAAGACGAAGGAAGCGTGGATGCAGTGGTTCGGCAACGGCGGCTGACCGTTCACCCGCCGACCGGCCACCAGCAGCCCTCCCCACCCGGACACACTCTCGTTGCAGCACCGTCGCTGCTGCGCAACCAGATGCAACGAGAGTTGCGGCGGGGTCAGGTGAGGCCGAGGCGTTCGAGCTGCTCGGCGGGGGCGTCGAGCTCGGCAAGCGCGGTGCGCAGCAGGTCCTGCAGCTCGCGCTCGGCCGGTTCACCCACCCGGTTCTCGCGCTCGTCGGGGTCGAGGTCGATGTCGTAGAGGTGGTGCTGGCCGACGATCGCGTTCGACACCCAGAACGGCATCGCATCGCCCTGCGCGAAGGGCTGACGGATGACCGGCACCGTGCTGCCGGGCATGCGGTCGAGGAACGCCCGGTCGTCGGGCGGCGGCAACTCGACGATGCCGCGGACGTGCACCGGCATCGTGCTCCAGCGGTTGCTCCACATGCTGAGCGGCAGGTTGTCGACCTCGGGTGCACGGGCGTACTTGCGGCGGCCATCGGTGACCTGCACCCAGTTGCCGAACACGCCGCCGACCGCCCAGTCCCTGATCGACGTCGCCCCGCCGGTGAGCAACGGCACGATCGAACGGCCGTGCGTGGTGTGACGCGGTGTCACGCCGAACGCATCGGCGAGCGTGGCATGGAGGTCGACGTTGGTGGTGAGCGCATCGCACGTACCGCCGCCCTCGACGCCGGGCCAGTGGACGAGCAGCGGGGTGTGGCCGAGCGGCTCGAACTGGGGGGCCATCGGCTTGCCCCACAGGTCGACCCGAGTGCCTGTGCCATCGGGACGCTCGTCGCCGAGATAGTGGCCGTGATCGGTGCACACGATGACCGCTGTGTCGTCCCACGCGCCGGTGGCGTCGAGCTGGTCGAGCAGCCGGCCGAACCAGTGGTCGATCATCGACAGCTTGGCGCCGTAGTTGGCGCGCACGTGGCGGCACTCGGCGTCGGAGAGCAGCCCGGAGCTGCGGCCGCCCACGATGTACGGCGGCCAGATGAGCCGCTCCCCCACCCAGGGCTCGTCCTCGTACATCGACGTCCACTCGGGTGGCGTGTCGAACGGCTCGTGCGGGTCGAACTCGTCGACGAACAGCATCCACGGACCGGCTGCCTGGCCCGCCGCGTGCGCATCGGCCAGCCACTGCGTCGCCGCCGACATCGTCTTCGGCCCCGGAAAGTCGGCCTCGGTGCGGAAGTGCGTGCGAGTGCGGTCGTAGCCGCGCTCGATGTGCGGGGCGCCCGGGCCGAAGCGGCGCTGCAGCCACCAGCCCCCGTCGAGCGCCGGCGGGGCGGGAACACCCACCCACGACGGATCGAGCCAGGTCTTCCACGGGTCGCCCTCGTGGCCGCGCACGTAGTCCCAGCCGCCGAAGTCGGTGTGGTAGTTCTCGCCGCCGGTCTCGAACAGATGCGGGTGATCGGTCACCAGCATCGTCGTGACGCCGGCGTCGCGCAGATCGGCCGTGATGGGTCGGTCCCACAGCTCGATCGAACCCCACGGGCGCCACAGGAAGTCGAGCGAGCCGCAGAGGATGTCGTGGCGGGCGGGCATGCACGGCAGTGAGCCGGTGACATGACGGGTGAACCGGGTCGATCGGGTGGCGAAGCGGTCGAGGTGCGGCGTCGCGACATCGGTGCCGCCGTAGCTGCCGAGCATGTGCCGGTTGAGCGAGTCGAGCAGCACGACGACGACGTTCGTCGGCCCACCAACCGGCCGCCTCGTCCCGCCGCTCATCGCAGTGCGCTCACCATGGCGCTCAGGGCCGCACACACCAGGAGGCCCAGCACGAGGTACCGGAACCGCTCGGGGTTCAGGTGCTTGCGCAGCGGATAGCCGACGAGCTGACCGAGGAACAGCGCCGGCAGCGCGACGAGCGCAGCGATGACACCGTCGCGGGTTACCTTGCCCGCTGCGATGAACAGCGTGATGCCGAGGATGTTCGAACAGGCGAACACCGTGTTGATCGTCGATCGGAATGCGTCAGGCTGCAGGTGACGGGCCTGGAGCCCGAACACGAGCGGCGGACCGTTGGTCGACAGCGACATGTTGAGGATGCCGCTGATGAAGCCGCTGCCGATGTCGAGGCCGGGCCCCACGTGGCGCAGGTCGATGCGCGCCGCCAGGAGGACGACAGCGACGAGCACAGCGACGCCCAGCGCGAACCGCAGCACCTTGTCGTCGGCGACGACGTAGATCCAGAGCCCGATCGGCATGCCGCAGTAGGCGGCGACCACCATGCGCTGCGCCACCACGCGCTCGGTGTGCCGTCTGCCGTGCCAGGCCTGCCATGTGGTGACACCGGCGCCCAACAACGTGCTGATGACCACCGCCTCCTTGGTGGACACTGCGAGCGTCATCAACGGCACCGACAGCAGGGCGAAGCCGAACCCCGACAAGACCTGTGTGAGGGCTGCGGTGAAGATGCTGAGCGCCACGATGACGAGTTCGACGGTGGTCATCGGGGATGCGCGCTCCCAAGGCGGTCGTCGGTGGCGCTGCTCATGCCGTGATGATCGCACACGAGCACGATCAGAACAGCAAACCCTGCTCGGCCGGCTCGACGACGGGCATCTCGGGCAGTGGCTCGAGGTCGGGCACGAGCAGCGCCGTCTCGGCATGGAATGCCCGGGCGAGGGCGGGGCCATCATCGTTGTCAGGTGTGTGCACGAAGAACGTCGGGCGTAGTCCGTCGACCAGCCACGCGGCCACGATCGGCTGCCACTGCTGGAGCCCGTCGACCGTGACGTCGCTGTGGTCGGAACCGATGAAGCGGACGATCGGCTGGTCGGTCAACGCCTCGGTGAGCGCCGGCACCCGGGGCTTCGCCTCCCACGCCTCGCGGCCCGCGTCGGTGAGCGGCGGCCGGGCGAACAGCGGGCGCGAGTCGAGCAGCACACGCTCGACCCCGTGGCGCGACAGCATCCGGTCGACGGCCAGGCGGCCCTGGCCCTCGAAGAATGCCGGATGGCGCACCTCGACCGACCACCGCCAGTCGGCCGACAGGGTGCGGAGGACCGCCTCGAGCACCCCGAGGTCGACCGGAGCGAACGAGGCCGGCAGCTGGAAGGTGAACGCGCCGATGCGGTCGCCCAGCGGCGACATGAGGTCGCAGAACGCGGCGAGATCGGGCCCGATGCCGCGCATCCGGAGTTCGTGGGTGATGCGCTTCGGCACCTTGAGGACGAACCGGAACCCGGGCTCGGCGAGCTCGGCCCACTTCGCCACGGTCGCGGGTGACGGTGATGCGTAGAACGTGGTGTTGCCCTCGACGGCGTTGAGCAGCCGGCTGTACGGGCCGAGCTCGGAGCCAGGCGCGGTGCCCGACGGCAGGAAACGGCCGACCCACGGTCGGTGCGCCCACATCGGGCATCCCACGTGCAGCACCACGGCCATCACCGGAACCGTACGCTGCCGATGTGGACATCCCCGTCATCGACATCGCGGCCGGCGACGCCCCGGCGGCCATCGACCGGGCGTGCCGCACCACCGGCTTCTTCGCGATCACCGGCCATGGCATCGACCCGTCCGCCCGACTCGCGGTCATCGATGCCGCGCACCGCTTCTTCGCGCTCGACCGCGCCGCCAAGGAGCGTGTCGCGCTCGCCCACGGCGGCACGGCGTGGCGCGGCTGGTTCCCGCTGGGCGACGAACTCACCTCCGGCGTGCCCGACCTGAAGGAGGGCTTCTACGTCGGCCGCGACCTGCCTGCGGACCGGATCGGCGTCCCGCTGCACGGCCCGAACCTCTGGCCGGTCGAGGTGCCCGAGCTGCAGGGTGCGGTCGACGCCTGGATGGCGACGATGGAGTTCCTCGGGCAACGGGTGCTCGCAGCGATGGCCACCGGTCTCGGCCTCGCTGGCACCTGGTTCGGTGACGGCATCACCGCCGACCCGACGGTGCTGTTCCGCATCTTCCGCTACCCCCCGCACCCCGATGCGGCCGAGTTGCCCGATGCGCCGCACCGCTGGGGAGTCGCCGAGCACACCGACTACGGGCTCGTCACGCTTCTCGCCCACGACGGCACTCCCGGCCTCGAGGTGAACGTGCGCGGCACCTGGGTCGACGTCGACCCCGACCCCGAACTCGTCATCTGCAACCTCGGCGACATGCTCGACCGGCTCACTGTCGGCCGCTACCGCAGCACCTCGCACCGCGTGCGTAACACCGCCGGGCACGACCGCATCTCGCTGCCGTTCTTCCTCGACCCGTCGTGGGACGCCGTCGTGCAGCCGCTCCCCCTCGACGACGGCTGGGTCGTGCCCGCCGAGCGCTCGGACCGTTGGGACCGCGCCGACCTCTCGACCGTCGACGGGCCCTACGGCGACTGGCTGGTCGCCAAGGTGAGCCGGGTCTTCCCTCAGCTCGCCGATGCGGTGCTGGGCGAGGCGGGCGGCGCCAGCGCGTAGCGGCGGGCTTCCCGGTCGACGCCGACCACGCGCCACCCTGCGCTCATCGGGCCCTGCAGCTCGGCACGCACCGTCAGCCGGGCGCGCATCGCCGCGTCGTTCGAGGCGGCGATGTCGTCGGCCGTCACCAGGGGCACGCCGACGAACAGCGTGGCGGCCGGCGGTGGCGCGGTCGGTACGAGGTCCCAGAACACCGTGAGCCGGTCGGAGGGCAGGTCGCCGTTGATGCCGCCGAGCGTGCCGTAGTGGTTCTCGTGGTAGGTGACCCCCACGGCGCCGAGCGCGACGAGGTTGAGGTGCGCGTTGGCGAGCTGCAACGGGTCGTACGTCCAGCGCATGCCGGTGATGCCGCGCTCGACGCACCACGTGCGCTGATGCTGCTTCAGCTGCACGGCCATGCCACGACGGCGCCACGCCGGATGAACCGCCATGTAGTGCGAGTGGAGCACCGTGGGGTCGTGCGTGGGGAAGCCGAACACCGAGCCGACGATCTCGTCGCCGTCGAACGCGCCGATCGCGACCCCACCCTCGGCCACCACGGCGACGAGCATGTTCACCGACACGGCGTC
>JBEGOE010000148.1:0-3863 GCA_041182165.1 Actinomycetota bacterium | reverse complement strand
CGGGTGGGGGACCGCCTCATCACGACGGTCGATCGCCGCTGGCCGCGGTCCGAAGCTGCTGCGTCCACCCGCATCGAGCTCACCATCGGTGACCGCATCGAGACGCCGTCACCGCTCGAGCACTTCGTGACCGCCCGATGGGGTCTGTACTCGTCGACGTGGCGGGGCAGGCTCCGCTACGCAGCCGTGGACCACGCGCCCTGGCCGCTCCGCCGGGCCACCGTCGACCAGTTCGACGACTCGCTCGTCACCGCCGCCAGGCTGCCCGCCCCCACTGGCGAGCCGCTCTGCGTGTATTCACCCGGTGTGCAGGTACGGGTCGGTCTGCCGCGCACGCTTGACTGACGCCGTGTCCGAGGGTTTCGGTGCACCCGTGCCGTTGCAGAACCCTCCGGTGAGCTCGAGATCCTCGGTCGACGGCGTTGGACTCGGTCGGCGCGGGCTGACTCGGGTGGGCCTGGTCAGCGGGCGACCTGGTCGCGCATGCGCTTGCTGATGAGGTCGCGCCTTGCCTGCAGCTCGCGGTAGGTGAGCGACTCGGTGTTGGTGTCGACACCGAAGCCGGCCTTCACACCGTCCATGTTCAGCTCGACTGCGGTGTGGTCGATGCCGAGCTCGCGGCCGAGGCGTTCGCCATGGCGCTCGGCGAACATCATCGAGATCTTCGCGATCTCAGCGATGAGGTCGAGGTCGGGAGCCAGGCGTGCCATCGCGCCGTCGAGGAACACCATGTTCTTCACGTAGAGCATGAGCTCTTTCGGCATCCGCGCGCCGTAGCCCATCAGTGCCTTCACGACGCGTTGCATCTCGGAGACGAGCTCCTCGCCGGTGAGCGAGGTGGGGTCGATCGGGGGCAGGTCGAGGCGCAGGTCGCGGATGACGGCGGCCAGGTCGGTGTCGGGCGGCAGCGCACCGAGGTCGCGCATGGCGGCCATCTGGCCCGGAACGTCGTTGGTGGTGGCGGCCAGCATCATCCGCAGGAACGCCAGGCGGCGCTCGCCGGAGAGGCGGCCGACGATGCCGAAGTCGAGCAGCGCGGTGCGGCCGTCGGCCAGCACGAACAGGTTGCCGCCGTGTAGGTCGCCGTGGAACACGCCGTAGACCATGGCGCCCTCCATGAGCGCCACCATGGCGGTGCGTACGACGTCTTCCGTGTCGATGCCGGCGTCTTTCATGCCGACGACGTCGTCGAAGTTGAAACCGTTCACGCGTTGCATCACGAGCACCCGCCGGGTGACGAGCGTGGGATGCGGGCGGGGCACGACGTAACCGGTCTGGCCGAGGTCGTGCAGCATCGAGGCGACGTCGATCATGTTCGCCGCCTCCATCCGGAAGTCGAGCTCGTCGACGAGCGTCTCGGCGAAGCGCTCGACCAGGGCGGGCGGGTGGGCGAGCGCAGCGATCGGGATGCGGCCGACGAGGTGTGGCGCGAGCCACGCCATGACGCGCAGGTCCTTGCGGACGAGGCGGGAGACGGCGTCGCGCTGCACCTTCACCACGACCTGCTCGCCGGAGTGCAGCACGGCGCCGTGCACCTGGGCGATCGAGGCGGCCGCGATGGGCGTGCGGTCGAACGACCGGAACAGGTCCTCGAGGCGGCCACCGAGGTCGGCCTCGACCACCCGGCGCACGGTGTCGAACGGCTCGGCCGGCACCTGGTCGCGGCAGAGCTTGAACTCCTTCACGAGCTCGGCCGGGAAGAGGCCCTCGCCGCTCGAGATGATCTGGCCGAGCTTGATGTAGGTGGGCCCCAACCGTTCGGCAGCGATGCGCAGGCGTCGTGAGATCTCGGCACGGCTGGCCTCGGGAGTCGCGTAGCGGCCGCGCTTCTTGCGGGCGAGCCACGGGAGCACGGCGACGGACAGCGCACTGACCACCGTGACGACGCGAGCCCCCGGCGGCACCTTGGTCGGCTTGGTGAGGCCGGGCACCTCGGCGCGGGCGGCATTGCGCAGCCGCTCGGCCAGCGGCAGCCAGCGGATGGCGTCAGGCTCGAGCACCCAGGGGGTCTCGGCGGTGTCGGCGCCCCACGCCACGTCGGCCGGTCGGTTGGCGGCCGGTGCGGTCTCTCGATCCATCCCTGCATGATCGCAGCGAAACGCCTGGAACGGCCACGCGTGCCCTGCCTCCGTCCTGCGATTCCGGGCACAGCGCAACGTCCGGGGTTCCCGACGCACGGCGCGGCCGGGCCTGGCTACAGTGCGCCGCAGCACCCACCGTCGTTGCGCCGGGTGCCGTCTGGGGGGACGAGGATGAGCGACCGCTACTACGTGACCGACACCGACCTGTCGGCGCGATTCCCGCTGTACACACGCGCCAACGTGGGGGAGGTGTTCCCCGATCCGGTCACGCCGCTCACCAGCGACACGGCGCTCTGGTACGCAGAGCTCGGCTGGCGTGACGCCTGGGTCCGGATGGGTGCCTTCGACGCCGACGAGTTCCCGCCGGACCAGTTCTGCCAGCTCGGGGTGCAGGGCGGCTATTGCTACCTCAACGCCTCGCTCATCCGGCTCTTCGGCCAGCGTGCACCCGGCCTGTCGTGGCAGACGATGGACGACACGTTCTTCGGTGCCCAGCCTGGCATCCCGCCGTACGAGGAGATGCCCGGCGACGTCCGACCCGACCTCTCCGAGCGGATCGGCGCCACCTTCGGGTGGGTGTTCGGGCAGACGAAGCTCAGCGACCTCACCGAGCTCACCGACGACCGCGAGCGAACGATCGCGCTGCGCCGCGACCGGCCCGACCTCACCACCTTCACCGACCGCGAGCTGTGGGACCGGTACATGGCGCTCGTGCCCGAGCACCGCACCTACTTCGCGCACCACCTCTTCACGACCTACATGGCAACCGTGCCGGTGGGTGCCATCACCGCGATCGCCACCGCCGTGGGCCGGCCCGACCTGATCATGCCGATCATCGCGGGCATCGGCGAGGTCGACTCGGCCATGCCCAGCCACACGATGTGGGCGATGTCGCGGATGGACCCGAACTCGCCCGAGTTCGCCGCAGCGCTCGAGCAGTTCATGTTCGACTTCGGCAGCCGCGGCCCGAACGAGTGGGAGGCCCGGTCGCCGACCTGGGAGACGCGGCCCGCTCTGGCCCTCTCCGCGATCGACCGGATGCGCGGCGCTCCGGCCAGCGCCGACCCGGCGCTGCACCTCGCCGAGCGTGCCGCCCAGCGAGCCGAGGCATCGGCCGAGCTGCTCGCCATGGTCGAAGCCGACCCCGCCACGCACGGCCAGCTCGCTGCCGCCATCGCGTGTTCGGCGGCGTGGCTGCCGGGTCGCGAGCGCACGAAGACCAACAACATCCGCTGCATCCACGAGATGCGCATGTCGATGCGCGAGCTCGGCCGCCGGATGGTCGAGCGCGGCGCCTTCGACGAGATCGAGGACTTCGGCTTCGTCCGCTCGAGCGAGGTCGAGACGCTGCTCGCCGACCCGCACTCGCTGACCGCCGTCATCCGCGACCGCCGCGCCGAGTACGAGACGCTGCAGCAGCTCGTGCCCCCGTTCGTGTTCGTCGGCCGCACGGACGGGCCCGACACCTGGGCGCGTCGTGATGCCCCCGCCGAGAGCGTGCTGGGCGATGGTGACGTGCTCGTGGGCATGCCCGGATGCCCCGGCGTCGCCGAGGGGATCGCCCGAGTGGTGCTCGATTCGAACGACCCGACCGCCCTCGAGCCGGGTGACGTGCTGATCGCACCGATCACCGATCCCTCGTGGACGCCGCTGTTCGTGCCGGCCGCCGCCGTGATCGTCGACGTCGGTGCCGCGCTCAGCCACGCCATCATCGTCAGCCGCGAGCTCGGCATCCCCTGTGTCATCTCGGCCACCGACGCCACCCGGCGCATCCCCGACGGC
>JBEGOE010000147.1:0-2810 GCA_041182165.1 Actinomycetota bacterium | reverse complement strand
GGGTGGCGGCACGGCGACGGGTGGCGGCACGGCGACGGGTGGCGGCACGGCGACGGGTGGCGGCAAGGCGACGGGTGGCGGCACGGCGACGGGTGGTGGCACGGCGACGGGTGGTGGCACGGCGACGGGTGGTGGCACGGCGACGGGTGGTGGCACGGCCACCGGTGGTGTGATCGATCCGGCCACGGGTGTCGTCGGGTGTGACCCCGACACCGGCATCGGGTGCGATGTCGAGTCGGCGAGTGGTGGACCGATTCCTGTGGCAGCGGGCGGGGGTGGCCAGGTCGGCACGGTGATCCCCACCACGCTGCCTCAGTCGCAGGGCTGGAGTGCGTCGTTCGCGATCGTGCTTCTCGTCATCCTGCTCCTCGTTGCGGTCGTGTTCGCTCCGGCGTTGATGTGGCACCACTACGCCCAGGCCAAGCGAGGTTCTACGTGAGCCGGCGCGTGCACCGGGCGGCGTGGATCCTCGGCCCCGTCGCGATCGCGTTGCTGGCGCTTCCGGCGGCGTCGGCGTCGCAGGCTGCCGGAGAGCCACCGAAGCTCGGACAGCAGGGGGTCGTCACGGCCCTTCCGGCTACCGACTCCGCCGTCACGATCAAGGGCCGGGGCCGTTTCGCCAACATGGAGTTCACGGTCAACCAGACCAAGGCGTTGAGCAGCCAGGTGGTGTCGTTGTCGTGGACAGGTGGCATCGAGACGGCGCAGGCCCTCAACCCGGTCGGTGAGCACTATGTGCAGGTGATGCAGTGCTGGGGTGACGACGACGGTACGAACCCGGCGAATCCGGGCCCACCGCCCGAACAGTGCCAGTACGGCGCTACGTCGGCTGTCGACGGTTTCTCGCCGGGTCAGAGCTATCCGGTGGCAGACGCGACGTCGCGGGTGATCGGCGCCCGGTTTTACCCGTCGTTCGACGCCTCCCTCGGCCCGGTCGACGCCGCTGGTATTCAGTGGCGGTCGTTTCGCGCGGTGAACGGCGATCTGACCGAGGGGCACATCAACCGCAGCTACAACCCTGAGGTCGACTCGGGTTCGTCGTGGCTCAACCCCTACTTCAACAGCATCACCACCAACGAGATCACCAACGGTCGGACGCTGTCGTCGGGCACGGGCACGGTGCTGTTCCAGGTCGACACCGGCCCGTTCGCCCCCGGCTTGGGCTGCGGCCAGAAGACGCAGCCGCAGCCGGACGGCTCGAAGAAGATCCCGACGTGTTGGCTCGTCATCGTGCCGCGTGGCAATGCTGCCGACGAGTACAACCCCCGGGAGTCCGGCACGGCGCAGAAGAACGGCGTGTCCAACTCGCCGCTCGCGCCGTCCGCCTGGCCGAACCGCATTGCCATCCCGCTCGAGTTCAACCCGGTGGATTCACCGTGCTCGATCGCCGCCACCGAACGGCGGATCGTCGGTTCCGACGTGCCGTTGTTGGCGGTCGCGAGTTGGCAGCCCACACTGTGCACCACGCCGGGGCTTCCACCGTACGCGTACTCGCCCGTCGGTGACCCGGCGGCGCGTCAGCAGGTCGCCGCGTCGAAGCCGGGGTCGCCGGGCATGGCCGTGGTGTCGAGTCCGTTCGAATCGAACCAGCTCGACCCGGCAAGCCCAGCCGTGTATGCGCCGGTCTCGCTGTCGGGTGTGGTCATCGGCGTGAACTTCGAGCGGGCAGCCCGGCCCCCGAGCGCCGAGTACCCGTTCACGGTCGACGAGGTCCGGGCGGTGCAGGCGACGCGAGTCGCGAACGTGAACCTCACCCCTCGCATCGTGGCCAAGCTGCTGACGCAGTCCTATCGGTCGCAGGTGGAGATCGTGTCGTCCACGCCGCCCTACACCTGGGACGACACGAACCCGAACGACCTCCTGGCAGACCCGGATTTCCTTGCCTTCAATCCCGAGTTCGGCTACTTCTTCCGCGACCGTCGGCTGATGGGCTCGCTGCAGATCTCCGCGGGTGCCTCCGATGCGGCGAGGCTGGTGTGGGAGTGGATCGCCGCCGACCCTGAGGCGAAGGCATGGCTCGACGGCACGCCCGACGCGTGGGGCATGAAGGTGAACCCCGTGTACTCGACGAACCCGACTGTCAACCCGACCGGCCAGTCGTTCCTCGATCCGACGCCGAACTCCTACCCGAAGTCCGATCCGTTCTGCTATCAGGCGCCTTTGTACACGGAGACCATCCCGTCGTTCATGCCGCCGCTGTTGTGTGGCACCGACTGGCGGCCATATGCGCTCAACGCACTCCAGGTGGCCACGCTGACCGCCCGAGGGACCGATGGTGCACGCACCATACAGAGGCAGTTCCCTCTGGGGAGTTCGTCCTATTGGACTCGCGATCAGTTGGCCGCTCCGGTCGGCGGCCGCACGATGTTCGGCATTACCGACGCAGGGTCCGCTGCGCGGTTCGGCTTGCAGGCCGCACGGCTGAGCCGCGCGGGTGACAACGCGGCGTCCCGGTCGTTCGTCGGGCCGGACGCCAGCTCGCTCACGTCGGCCGTTTCCAGCATGCAGGACGCCGGCGACGGCTTCCTGCGGCCGGCGCTGACGTCGCAGCCGGCGAGTGCCTATCCGCTCACCCTGCTCACGTACGCGGCGCTCAAGCCGCTCTCGCTCGACGAGCAGGCGCGCCGCGAGTACGCCGCCTTCATCGAGTATGCGGCTGGTCCCGGCCAGATTCCGGGCTCCAAGTTCGGTCAGCTGCCCATCGGGTTTGTTCCGTTGCCGCCCGCCCAGCAGGCTCAGGCGAGGGCAGCCGCCGAGACCGTGCGAACCCTGCAGCCGGCGACGACCACCACGACCACCACGACCACGAC
>JBEGOE010000146.1:0-3138 GCA_041182165.1 Actinomycetota bacterium | reverse complement strand
GCCCCTCCCTCCCGGGGCCGCCTACCCGGCCCCCGCCGCGCTCAAACGAGCGGCGGGCGGGCAGGTGCTCAGACGCGTTCGATGATCGTGGCGGTGCCCATGCCGCCGCCGGTGCACATCGTCACCAGGCCGGTCTGGAGGTCGCGACGCTCGAGCTCGTCGAGCAGCGTGCCGATGAGCATCGAGCCGGTGGCGCCGATCGGGTGGCCGAGGGCCATCGCGCCACCGTTCACGTTCACCGTGTCCCACGACACGCCCGTGTCGCGGAGGAACTTGAGCACGACGGCGGCGAACGCCTCGTTCACCTCGAACAGGTCGATGTCGTCGAAGGTCATGCCGGCGCGCTGCACGCACATCGTGGCGGCCGGGCCGGGCGCGGTGAGCATGATGACGGGCTCGGTTCCGGCGACGGCGGTCATCACGATGCGGGCACGCGGGGTGAGCCCGTGGGTGCGTGCGTAGTCCGGCGAGGTGACGAGCAGCGCGCCGGCGCCGTCGACGACGCCGGACGAGTTGCCGGCGTGGTGGACGTGGTCGATGCGGTCGAGGTGCGGGTAGGCGAGCAGGGCCTGCTGGTCGAGCGAGAGGTCGGACCCTCCCGGCACGTGTGCGCCCATGCCGGCGAAGCTCGGCGCCAGCTTGGCGAGGTCGGCGAGCGAGGTGCCCGGACGGGGGACCTCCTCGTGGGCGAGGGCGATGCGGCCGTCGTCGTGCGTGATCGCGACGAGTGAGCGGTCGAAGCGACCCTCGGCGATCGCAGTGGCGGCACGGACCTGGCTGTCGACACCGAGCTGGTCGCACTGTTCGCGGGTGAAGCCCTCGGTGGTGGCGATCAGGTCGGCGCTGATGCCCTGCGGCACCATCGCGTACTGGTCGCGGAGGTGCGCGTTGTTGGCCGTGAAGCCGTCGACGTGCATGGGGGACGGGCGCGACATCGACTCGACGCCGCCTGCCACCACCACGTCCTGGAACCCGGAGCGGATGCCCATCGCGGCGAAGTTCACGGCCTGCTGGCCGGAGCCGCAGAAGCGGTTGAGCGTGACGCCGGGCGCCTCGATCGACCAGCCGGCGTCGAGTGCCGCCATGCGCGCGATGTCCATCGAGTGGTCGCCGCTGCCGGCGCCGCAGCCCATGATCACGTCGTCGACCTCGGCCGTGTCGAAGCCGTTGCGTGCCTGCAGAGCGTTCAGGACCTGGGCCAGGATCCGCTGGGGGTGCAGCTCGTGCAACGCCCCCGACTCCTTGCCCTTGCCCCGTGGTGAACGCACCGCATCGATGATCCAGGCCTCGCGCTCCATGGCTCCCCCTCGTGTCGCGGCGGGTGGCCGCCGATGGTGCGACGCTAGCTAGCGGGCGTCGGGGCGCACGATCCGGCCCGGCCGGCCGGCCACTGCATCGGTGTCGAGTTGACCATCGACGATGACCGGCGTGCCGTTCACCAGGAGGTGGTGCATGCCGGTGGGCTGGTCGGCCGTCAGGCGCTCGGCCCCCGCTGGGAAGTCGCGCACCCGGCGCAACGGGCCGGGGGCGACCGTCTCGGGGTCGAACACGACGAGGTCGGCGATGGCGCCCTCGCGGATGACGCCACGGTCGTCGAAGCCGAACAGGTCGGCCTGCGTCGAGGTCAGCTTGCGGATGGCGTCCTCGAGTGTCAGCACGCCCTTCTCGCGCACCCAGCGGGCGAGGAGGTCGGTGGCGAGCGGCGCGTCGCACAGCTGGCCGACGTGCGCGCCGGCATCACTGAGTCCGAGTGTGCAGCCGTCGGCCTGCAGCAGCACGGCGATGCCGGCCTCGTCGTCGTTGGCCAGCACGGCCTTCACCCGCAGCCGGCGGTCCGGTTCGTCGAGGGTGAGGTCGAGCAGCAGGTCGAACGGCTCGACGCCACGCTCGTCGGCGAGGCCCAGCAGGCGGAGGCTGACGAGCTCGGGATGCGCCGTCGACTCCATCACCTCGAAGGTCTCCCACCGCGGTGTCAGACGGGTGTCGGCGGCCCAGGCGTCGCGGACCTGCTCGCGCCAGGCCGGGTCGGTGTACGCGGCACGGCGCTCGTCGAGCGGTCGCGGCATCAGCTCGGCGAAGACCGGGTTGGTGTTCAGCGTGAACGGTTCGACCATGGTCATCGAAAACGCCAGCGGTCGGCAGCTCACCTGCGGCCGCACGTCGGCGCCCCGCGCGAGGCCCCGCTCGTGGATCGCGAGCGCCTTCATGTGAGAGCCGGTGCTCGAGGTGAGCAGCGCCGTATAGGTGAACGGGACGCCGAGCGCGATCTGCAGGTCGTAGATCTGCTCGAACCGCAGGTTCTCGGCGGCGCCGTTGATGCCCACGGTGCCGCGCCCTGTCAGTGCGACGGCGTTGCACAGCGCCTCGATCTCGGTGCGGTCCGCCCAGCGGCTGGGGATCGGCCGTCCGTCCGCCCCGCGGTGGGTGACGGCGAAGCTCGTTGCGAAGCCGACCGCGCCGGCGTCCATCGCCTCGCTGACGAGCGCGGCCATCTGCTCGATCTCGTCCGCCGTGGCCGTGCGCCCCGACGCCTCCTCGCCCATCACGAAGATCCGCAGCGGGGTGTGGCCGATGTAGGCGGCGAAGTTCAGCGCCGAGCCGTGCCGCTCGACGGTGGCCAGGTACTCGGGGAAGGTCTCGAACTCCCACGGGATGCCGGCGTTCAACGTCGCCGGATCCATGTCCTCGACCTTCTCGAGCGTCCGGGCGATGAGGTCGCGATCGTCCGGCCGGGTGGGTGCGATCGAGAAGCCGCAGTTGCCGGCCACCACCGTCGTGACGCCGTGGAAACACGATGGCGTGAGCGCCGGGTCCCAGAACACCTGCGCGTCGTAGTGGGTGTGGATGTCGATGAAGCCCGGCGCGACGACGAGGCCGTCGGCATCGATGACGTGCTCAGCCTCGCCGAGGTCGGTGCCGATCGCCACGATGCGGTCGCCCTCGACCATGACGTCGGCGCGCACGCGTGGCGCTCCGGTGCCGTCGACCACGGTGCCACCGCTGATGAGGGTTCGTGATGCCATGCGCCATGTTGACACCTGACCCCCGATTCGTCACCAGGGAGCGCCCCGTGTGGCAACGTGCGGAGATGGAACAGGCCGCCACCGCGATGCCCGTCCGGGTCGGCCTCGTCGGCGC
>JBEGOE010000145.1:0-3922 GCA_041182165.1 Actinomycetota bacterium | reverse complement strand
GCGCCCGCGGCGAGCTTCTTCAGGTCGAGGTTCCTGGCCGTGATGGTGCTGGCCTGCTTCGCCGCCTCGACCGCGCGGCCACACGTGGGGCACGTGCCGTCGTCGTTCATGGCCGACGGCGCCCAGTACTTGGCGCAGTCCTCACACCACGGCATCGGCGGTCGTCTCCATCAGTCGGTGCGCTTCCTGACCCGCAGCTTGATCGGGGTGTTGCCGAAGTCGAACGCCTCGCGGATCGACCGCTCGAGGTATCGCATGTAGGTGCCCGGCAGCTCGCGGTTGACGAACAGCGTGAAGGTGGGCGGATCGGTGGCGCCCTGCAAGGCGTACAGCACCTTGATGCCGTGACCGGCGGGTTGCTTCTGCTGCGCGGCGGCGATGACCTTGTTGACGTCACGGGTGGGCACCCGGCGGTGGTACTGGGTGATGGCGTCCTGCAGGAGGGGCCGCAGCTTGTGCACTCCCTTGCCGGTGAGGGCCGAGATCTTGACGATGGGTGCGTCGCCGATGAAGCCCAGCTTCCGCTTGACGTCGGCGTGTACCTCGAGGCGCCGCTCGGGATCGTCGATCATCTCCCACTTGTTCAACATCACCACGATGGGGCAGCCCGAGGCGTCGACGCGCTCGGCCAGTCGCTGGTCCTGGCCGCTGACCCCCTCGGTGGCGTCGATGACGAGCAGCGCGATGTCGGAGTCGTCGATGGCTCGCAACGCGCGGACCAGCGAGTAGTACTCGGCCGAGTCGTCGATCTTGCCTCGCTTGCGCATGCCGGCGGTGTCGACGAACACGATCGGGCCGTCCGGCGTCTGTACCAACGTGTCGATCGCATCGCGAGTGGTGCCCGGCATGTCGTGGACGACCGAGCGATCCTCACCCACGAGCCGGTTGAACAGCGTGCTCTTGCCCACGTTCGGGCGGCCGACGATGGCAACGCGGGGCGGCGGCTGGTCGGCCGGGTTCCACAGTGCATCGCCGGGCTGGAGCGGAGCGTCCGGGTCGACGGCGTCCGGGTCGGGTCCGGGCGCGAGAGCGATGATCTCGTCGAGCAGGTCACCGGCGCGACGTCCGTGCAGGGCGCTGACCGGCACCGGATCGCCGAGGCCGAGCGACAGGAACTCCCACCGGTCGGCCTCACGGCGGTCGTTGTCGGCCTTGTTGGTGACGACGAGGATCGGGCGCTTGGTCTTGCGTAGCCAGGTGCCGATCACCATGTCGTCGTCGGTGACGCCCGTCGACGCATCGACGACGAACAGCACGACGTCGGCGTGACGCACGGCCTCTTCCACCTGCCGACTGACCTTCTCCTCGAGCGCATCACCGGCGGGGCTCCAGCCGCCGGTGTCGACGAGGGTGAAACGGTGGCCCAGCCAGTCGGCCTCGGCCTCCTTGCGGTCACGGGTGATGCCGGGCCGGTCTTCGACGATCGCCACCTGCTCGCCGATGATGCGATTGAAGAGCGTGCTCTTGCCCACGTTGGGGCGGCCGACGATGACGACGGTGGGCAGGCTCGGATCGGTGATGTGGGTGTCGCTCATGCTGGCTCCAGTGCGGCGCGGAGGGCGAGGCCGTCGGTGGGGACGACCTCGACCGCGCGAGGTAGGTCGGCGAGCGTGGTGCCGTCGAGGAACCGGCCCTCCGACAGGCAGACGTCGGGCAGCAGGTACCGGTGCCCGTGCGGCTCGGCAGCGAGCACGCGGCTGAGGTCGGCACCGACCATGAGGCCGGTGACCGCGGTGTTGCCACCGAAGAAGTCGTTGCGAACCGGGATGATGCGCACGTCAGGGCGCCCGAGCGACGCCACCAACGGCGTGAGCACCTGAGCACCGAACTCACCGGTGAGGATGCCGATCGGCGCCGCTCGACGCGGCGACAGCACGACCGTCGACACCCCCGACGATGCGGCGGGCCGCAGGCCTGTGTACGCGGCGGGGTTCGGCGGTGGTGAATCAACCGACGCAAAGAAGCCGCTGCGCGGGCCGGTGGGCGCCTCGGCGCAACCGTGGAACTCCATCTCGAAGGTGCGCGCCATGCCGATGCCGTCCTCGTGCATCGAGAAGTCCTCGTACGCCTCGGCAGCGGGGAACGGGCGCCCCGTCATGAGGTAGTACTCGTCGGCGGCGAAGACCATCCGCTTGCCGAGCACCCGCAGGAACACGTCCTGCCAGTCGTGCACGGCGTCGACCACGGCCTCGGCCTCGTCCGGCGTGTGCAGCCGCATCGCCGATTCCCTGTTGAACCGGCTGAGGCCGAGCGGCACGACCGCGACGGACTCGAGCTCGGGGTACTTGTCGAGCACGTCGGCGAACGTGCGGTCGAGCGCCGCACCGTCGTTGACGCCGGGGCAGAGCACGATCTGGCCCCGCACGGTGATGCCGTGGTCGAGCAGCGCGCGGAGCCACCGCAGGCTCATGCCGCCACGAGGGTTCTTCAGCATGCGGGAGCGCAGCGTCGGCTCGGTGGCGTGGATGCTGACGTTCAGGGGTGACAACCGCTCGGTGACCACACGCTCGAGGTCGGCCTCGGTGAACCGGGTGAGCGTGGTGAAGTTTCCGTAGAGGAAGCTGAGGCGGTAGTCGTCGTCCTTCAGGTACAGGCTCTTCCGCATGCCCTTCGGCAGTTGGTAGATGAAGCAGAACTCGCAGTGGTTGTCGCAGGTGCGCACTCGATCGAACACCGCACTCGACACCTCGGCGCCGAACGGCTCGCCGGCCCGCTTCTCGACCAGGACGCTGGTGTCGAGACCGCTACGGCGGACCTCGAGCTCGAGCTCGGGCTCGTCCACCAGGAACCGCCACTCGATGATGTCGCGTGGCACCTGGCCGTTGATGGCGACGATCTCGTCGCCGGGAACGATGCCGGCCACGTGCGCGGGCGAGCCGTCGGCGACGGAGACGACGACGGGCACGGACATGGTGGTCCAGGCTACCGGCGGGCCCAGGCCGGTAGCCTGCGCCGTGTGGACGTCGATCGAGTGCTCCTCGCCGAACCGCGAGGCTTCTGCGCCGGAGTCGAGATGGCGATCAAGGCCCTCGCATGGATGGTGCGCACCTTCCCGGCACCGGTGTACTGCTACCACGAGATCGTGCACAACCGGATCGTGGTCGAGCGGTTCGAAGTCCTCGGCGTGATCTTCGTCGACGACATCACCGACGTCCCCGAGGGAAGCCCGATCATGCTGTCGGCCCACGGCTCGGCGCCCGAGGTCGTCACTGCGGCACGGGCACGCGGCAGTTACGTCGTCGACTCCGTCTGCCCGCTCGTCACGAAGGTCCACCACGAGGTCAAGGTGCGGGCGAACAAGGGCTACCGCATCGTCTACGTCGGCCACGAGGGCCACGAGGAGGCGGTCGGCACGATGGCCGTCGCCCCGGCATCGATCAGCCGGGTCGAGTCGGTGGCCGAGGTCGACGCCCTGCCGGCGTTCGACGAGCCGGTGGCGCTGCTCGCCCAGACCACGCTGTCGCACCGCGACTGGGACGACGTGGCCGAGGCCGTCAAGGTGAAGTACCCGGGCGCCTGGACCCCGGGCCGCAGCGATCTGTGCTTCGCGACGACGAACCGCCAGTCGGCGCTGATGGCCATGGCGGGCCGGTGCGACGTGATCGTCGTCATCGGGTCGGCAAACTCGTCGAACACTCGGGCGCTCGAGAAGGTGGCGGTGCTGGCCGGCGCCCCACGCGTGTACCGCGTGAACCATGCCGCCGAGCTACCCAACGACCTCAGCGGCACGGTGGGTGTCACCGCCGGCGCATCGGCGCCCGAGGAGCTGGTCGAGGCGGTCATCGCCCGGCTCGCCCCGCGTGACGGCGTCGAGGTGCTGAACGTCACCGACGAGGACGAGTACTTCCCTCCCCCGCGCAACATCCGCGAGCTCCAGGCAGCCATCGGTGCAGCGGCCGCCACGATGCTCGGCGGCGACGCG
>JBEGOE010000144.1:0-3019 GCA_041182165.1 Actinomycetota bacterium | reverse complement strand
ACTCGGCACCGCCCACTGGTTCGACCCCCGCCCCGCCCGCGACGACCTCGCCTGGACGCCCACCGTCACCATCGACCAAGGCCTCGAACACCTCACCGCCTGGTTCGAGTCCCACCCCTGAGCGTTTGTGAACTCATGCAGCGCCGGCGGGACGAAGTTCACAAACGCGGTGCTGCTGTGACGGAATCCGCCGGGGCAGGGTGGCGGCATCCATCCGAACCCCTGGCAGGCTTGCGGATGTGGAACAGCGTGACCTGCTCATCATCGGCGGCGGACCGGCCGGCTCGGCCGCGGCGATCGTCGCTGCCCGGGCAGGCGTGCGGGTCACCCTGTTCGAAAAGGGCCCGCACGGGCGCGACAAGGTGTGCGGCGACGGGCTCACCCCACGGGCGGTCGCGGCGCTCGAGGAACTGAAGGTCGACTACTCGGCGGCGCACCGCATCGACGGGCTGCGCATGATCGCCGGGAAGAAGACCCGAGAGCTCGCCTGGCCCACCACCGACCGCTTCCCGACCCACGGTGCCGTGTGGCCGCGCCACCGCTTCGACACGCACCTCATCGACCTGGCCATCGAAGCCGGCGCCGACGTCCGCTTCGAGAGCGAGGCGCTGCCCGTGATGGAGGGTGACCGGTGCATCGGCGTCACCTCCGGCGGCGACACCTTCACCGCACCGCTCACCATCCTCGCGGCCGGCGCTCAGGGTGCTGCGGCGAAGATGCTCGGTGCCGAGCGCGACCCCAACGAGCCGTTCGGCCTCGCCATCCGCGCCTACGCCCCCACGCCCCGCCATGCCGAACGCCACCTCGAGGCCTGCCTCAGCCTGCGCGACGAGCACGGCACGCCGGTGCCCGGCTACGGCTGGATGTTCCCCGCCGGCGACGGCACGGTGAACATCGGCGTCGGTGCGCTCAGCACCATGAAGGGCTTCAAGAAGCTCAACCTCAACACGCTGCTCGACCAGTACGCGGCCATCGTGCGCGAGCCCTGGGGCCTCGGCGACTACGTCGACAAGCCCCGCGCCTGGCGTCTGCCGATGAGCTGCGTCAAGCGCCACGGCCAGGGCTGGCTCGCGATCGGCGACGCGGCCGGCTTCGTCAACCCGATGAACGGCGAGGGCATCGACTACGGGTTGGAGAGCGGCATGCTCGCCGTCGAGCAGTTCCTCGCGAACCCCGCCACCGCACCCGGCGTGTACGACCAACTGGTCGGTGAGCGGTTCGACAGCTTCCTGCGCACCGGCCGCCGGTTCAGCTTCCTCATCGGCCACCCATGGCTGCTGAAGCCGGGCCTGCGGATCGCCGTCGGCACCCAGTCGGCCGCCGACATCACCCTCGCCGTCATGGGCAACCTGGTCGACAGCCGCACCCCCGGCGCGGCGGGCACCGTGCTGAAGCTCGCCGACAACGCCCTGCGCCTGGCCGACCCCGTCCTGCGCCGCACCCGCGCCGCCGCATAACCCCCAGCAACTTTGGCACCACAGCGGGCCTGAGGCCCGGCGACGTGCCGAAGTTCGTGGGGGTTCGTCAGCCCGTCAGGCCAACAACACCTGCGCACGACGGGTAGACACATCGATCACCGAACCGACCGGGGTCGAAGGTTCAGCGGAGCAGTACCAACAGCATCATGGGCAGCAGCCCAAGCGCGACGATCATCGGGCGGGCACGAGCCAGGCGCTCATTCCCAACGGCCTTTCGAATACCCAGTGCCACTGCCGACGCCACAACCAGCACAGCCAGGAAGATCCCGACGACATCTGCGGTCATTTGCACGTCCCCTTGCTATACGCCGACGCCCAGAAGGTCGGGATCTTGATCTTGATGCACTTGCCGTCGGCGTACGCGTTCCCAGCGACATAGTTCCACTGCGCCCAGAAAGCTGCTGACAACACACAAGCTGCTCCCAATGTCGCAGCGCCAAAGTACGCGCACAATCCAGCAGCGATGACTCCGCCCGCAGAGGCTGTCTTCATCGAGCGGGTCTCCGCTCGCGTGTAGTACACGGTGCCGCTCACCCAACCCCACGTGTAGTTCGGGTCAGCAACGACCGGGTAGTTCGTCGAGTGCTCCACGGTTTGAATGAGGTCGTTTCCTTCGAGTCGGTAGGACGTGGGCACGGACCCTCCCTGCGCGTCGACCGCCCATGGCGCATCGAAGTGCCCTGCGGGCATGCCATCTCCGTCCGCAACATTGACGGCGCCGTCGGATTGCAGTTCGAGGTACCCGCCGGCTGGAAGGTCGATCGAGAAACGGAACTCGGTGGGCGCTTGCGGACCGTCGATCACGACCAACGCCCGCATCCCACCGTCCGGTGCCGGCTGTGCCGCTACGGCGACGTCGGGCAACGCGTCGGCGTACACGACTTCGCCGGACGCCTGGCGGACCCCGTCATCGGCGTTCGCTGCGCCGGGCAGACCGATCTCGATCGACACACCAGACGCGGTCGTCAACGACAACCCATCAGCAGGGTCTCGGGGCAGCTCGACGACCGAACCAGCCACCGCAGCAGTGAACCCCTCCGACGATGCAACCGTCACCGCTGACGGCCCCGTCACACTCGCGACGTCGGCCAACGCCGCAGCAGCCTCACCGACCGTCACCGTGTCATCCGCACCGACCGGTGCAGCAGCGGCCTGGCCGACCACCACCGACGACACCACCATCACCGCCACCATCATTGATCCGAACACCCGACCAGCACGCATCCCACATGCCCATCTCGAGAACCGACCCCACTCAGTGTGTGTGTGTGTGTGTGTGTGTGGATTGTCAAGTCCTGCTCGGCTTGGCGGCGCCTTCTTCGGCACCACAGCGGGCCTCAGGCCCGCTGAGGTGCCGAAGTTCGTGGGGGTGGGGGGTCAGCTGGTCATGCCGCCGAGGCCGACGAAGGCTCGGGCGAGCTCGATCTCGCCCATGTGGCGCAGGCCGTGCTGGTAGATCCAGCACTCGAAGCCGTCGAGCACCGTGATGCCCTGCGGACCGGCCACGCGCGCGCTGTACGTCGACGCGATCTGGGGGGGGA
>JBEGOE010000143.1:0-16618 GCA_041182165.1 Actinomycetota bacterium | reverse complement strand
TCACGGTGGGGTGGGGGCGCGACTACGCCGACGGGCCGCCCGTGCGTGGGGTGGTCCTCGGTCCCTCGTCGTGGCAGACGCTCGTCGTGGGCGTCGACGTCGCCACTGTCTGACTGTCGTTCTCGTCGTCGGTGCGGCGAGACTCGAGCAGTGCCCTCACTCGACCGCGCTGTCGCCCCGGCCGATGCGAGCCTCCTCTCACGACCGTTCGTCACCGTCTCGGCCGTCACCTTCCTGTTCTTCGTCTACGTGGGCGTGCTCATCCCACTGGTCCCCCGGCTGATCGAGGAGCAGCTCGGTGGTACCGAGCTCGACATCGGTCTCAACCTGGCGACGTTCAGCGTGGCCGCGATAGCGGTGCGTCCGTTGCTCGGCAAGTGGGGCGACCGGCACGGGCGCCGGGCGCTCATCATCGGGGGTGCACTGCTGACCTCGGCCGCCGTGCTCGCGGCGACGCTCGTGTCGAACAGGTGGCCGTTGCTCCCGCTGCGTGCCCTGATGGGTGCCGGCGAGGGTGCGCTGTTCGTCGGCGCTGCCACTCTCGTGAACGACCTCGCCCCGGCCCATCGCAGGGCCGAGGCGGCGAGCTACTTCTCGGCCGCCGTGTTCCTCGGCATCGGGATCGGGCCGATCATCGGCGAGCAGCTCATCGGCGAGGTGAGCTTCGACCGCGGTCTCGTCGCCGCTGGGCTGTTCACGCTGGCAGCGGCTGCCATGGCGACGCTGCTCGACGACGACCGCCCCGACCGGTCGCCGGATGCGCCGCCGCACGTCATCCCGGTGAACCGGTTCCACCGGGCGGCGCTGCGGCCCGGTGCGGTGCTCGCGTGCGGGATCGGCGGGTTCGCGACGTTCAACGCGTTCGTTCCCGAGCACGCCCGTGCGGTGGGCCTCGAGGGGTCGAAGTGGGTGTTCGCGCTCTACAGCGTGATCTGCCTCGTGGTGCGCGTGGTCGGGGCGCGTGTGCCCGAGCGGATCGGCCTCGCCACCGCGGTCTCGACCGCGCTGGCCGGCCTGGCGATCGGGCTGGCGACCATCGGGGCCGTCGGCACACCGGTCGGGTTGTTCGCCGGCACTGCCGTGATCGGCGTGGGCATGTCGTTCCTGTATCCGTCGCTGTCGGCGATCGCGGTGAACTCCGCCCCGTCGTCCGACCGCACGCAGGTGGTGTCGACGTTCACCATGTTCTTCGAGGTCGGCTCGGCCATCGGCGGGCTGCTCTTCGGTCTGGTGGCAGAGCTCACGTCGAAGCGGGGTGGGTTCATCGGCGGCTCGATGGCCGCGGCGGCAGGCCTCGTGGTGCTCTGGACGGTGCTCCTGCCGTGGGCGCGCCGCACCACCACCCACTCGTCCGATTTCCGCTAGTCGGGTCGCGTTTCGAGCGGCAGACTGGACAGGTGCTCGACGAACAGTGCTATCGGGCGGTGCAGAGCCGAGACAGCAGGTTCGATGGGTGGTTCGTGACAGCGGTGGCCACGACAGGCATCTACTGCCGCCCGTCATGCCCCGCCACCACGCCCAAGCGCGACAATGTCTCGTTCTTCCCGACAGCCGCAGCAGCGCAGCAGCGTGGCTACCGGGCCTGCAAGCGTTGCCGGCCCGATGCGTCGCCGGGATCGCCGGAGTGGAACGTCCGGGCCGACGTGGTCGCCCGGGCGATGCGACTGATCGCCGACGGTGTGATCGACCGTGAG
Source organism: Actinomycetota bacterium (assembly GCA_041182165.1). Lineage (GTDB taxonomy): Bacteria > Actinomycetota > Acidimicrobiia > Acidimicrobiales > Ilumatobacteraceae > VFMC01. The sequence goes on along the minus strand of JBEGOE010000143.1, from coordinate 14,924 downwards.
GGGGTGCGCGGGCTGGCTCGCCGCCTCGCGCACCGCGAACGGCACCTGAACCGACTGCTGCCCGACGAGCTCGGCGCCGGCCCGCTCGCGATCGCCCGTGCGCAGCGGGCACAGACCGCCCGCATCCGGCTCGAGACCACCGGCATGGGGATGACGGACGTCGCGTTCGCCGCCGGGTTCGCCAGTGTGCGGCAGTTCAACGACACCGTTCGATCCGTGTTCGCGTCCGTCCCCACCGACCTGCGCCGTGCGCGCCGGGGCACCAAGTCGATCGAGGGTGCGCCCGGCGCGATCTCGTTGCGCCTGCCGGTGCGCCGGCCGTTCGACCCGCACACCCTGTTCGCGGTCCTGGGTGCCCGCGCGGTGCCCGGTGTCGAGTCGTGGGACGGCCACACCTACCGCCGGTCGCTGCGTCTGCCGGCGGGGCCCGGCGTGGTGGCGCTGGCGCCGGGCGACGGCGCGGTCGCGTGCACGCTCCGGCTCACGTCGGTGAGTGATCTGCAGGCCGCTGTGCAGCGATGCCGCCGTCTGCTCGACCTCGATGCCGACCCCGTGGCCGTCGACGAGCACCTCGGGGCCGACCCGGTGTTGGCTCCCTTGGTGGCAGCCCGCCCGGGTCTCAGGTCACCGGGTTCCCCCGACGGCCCCGAACTGCTGGTGCGGGCCATCATCGGCCAGCAGATCTCGGTGGCGGGTGCCCGCACGGTGGCCGGCCGCATCGCGGCCCTCGTGGCCGACCGGGTCGAGCTCGGCGCAGGCGTACACCAGGCAGGCGAAGATCGGTCGGGCGGCGTGCAGTTCCTCTTCCCCTCGTCGGAGGCGCTCGCCGCGCTGCCCGTCGACGCCTATCCGATGCCGATGGCGCGCGCCATCGCGTTGGCCGGGGCTTCGGCTGCGGTGGCCGAGGGCAGCGTGCACGTCGATCACGGCGCCGATCGGGAGGAGCTGGAACACCGGTTGCTCGCACTGCCGGGCATCGGCCCGTGGACCGCCCAGTACGTGGCGATGCGGGGAATCGGCGACCCGGATGTGTTCATGCCTGCCGACCTCGGCGTGCGCCACGCACTCGAACGACTCGGGCTCGACGCAGCACCGGTCGCAGCAGCGGCGCACGCCATGCGCTGGAGCCCGTGGCGGTCGTACGCACTCCATCACCTGTGGCACAGCACTGTGTCCACACCCACCGGGAGACCCGAATGAGCACCGTCACCATCGCCGAGTCGCCGATCGGGCCGCTCACCATCGGGGCCACCGACCACGGCGTGCGGTTCGTGATGTGGCACGACGACCAGCGGCCGATTCCCGAGGCAGCGCAGGCGGGGACGCAGGCGACCGTGATCGTCGAAGCGACCCGATGGCAGCTCGAGGAGTACTTCCGTGGCGAGCGGACCGAGTTCGATCTGCCGCTCGACCCGGTCGGCACGCCGTTCCAGCACGCTGCGTGGGAGGCGCTGCGCACGATCGCCTACGGCAGCACGATCAGCTACGGCGAGCAGGCCCGACGGCTGGGTGATGCACGCAAGGCGCGAGCCGTGGGCGCGGCGAACGGGCGCAACCTGATCGGGATCATCGTGCCATGCCACCGGGTCGTCGGCGCGAACGGCTCGCTGACGGGCTTCGCGGGCGGGCTGGCGTCGAAGGCGTGGCTGCTCGACCACGAGCGCCGCGTGCTCGCATCAGCGCTTATTAGCGCACGTGCTGACGGCTGAACCGGCGACCGCCCGGTCAGCGGAGCAACTGGCCCGGTGGCGGGCCTTCGCCTGCTGCTCGCGGCGAGCGCGTGACTCGGCCTGCTTGCGCTCCTTGGCGGCCTTGCGCTTGGCCTTGGTCTCGGCGTCGGCCTCGTTCGTGAGCACGACCGGGGCGGCCGGCGCCGACGCGGCCGGCAGCGCGAGGACCTCGTCGGACTTGAGCAGGCGGGTGAGGGTGACCGAGGCGGCGGCCTCACCGGCGACGGACGCAGCGAAGGTGAGGCGAACGGTGGCGACCCCGTGGGTCTCGACGAGGGCGGGGATGACGGCCTGCAGCTGCTCTTCGCTGGGGTTGTCGGATGCGTCACCGAGTGCGGTGATGCACTCGGCCAGGCACGGGTCGGTGAGGACCGTCGCCACCTGCTCGAGCACACCGCTCATGCGGCCACGTGCGGCGGATGCCCGGATGGCCAGCGTGCGAGCCGCCGGATCCTCGAAACCGCCCTCACGTGCGCCGCACAGCGAATCGATCGCGCCGCGGTGGTCGTCGGGCAGGGAGGCCACGAGCGTCTCGAGCTCCTCGTCGGTCATGGCGAGCAGCGCGCGGTCGAGCAGCGACAACGCCTGGAGACGGTTCTTCATCTGATTCACGGCCGCTGAGGATACCCAGCGACCGACCCCGATCAGCCCGTGCCGGCCTCTTCGGCCACCTGGCGGTGCACCTCGGCCATGTCGAGCCCCTTGATCTGGGTGATCAGGTCCTCGAGCACGTGGCCCGGCAGTGCGCCGGCCTGTGAGAACACGAGGACGCCCTCGCGGAAGGCCATCAGCATGGGGATCGAGCGGATGTTCGCCTGGGCGGCGAGCTGCTGCTCGGCCTCGGTGTCGACCTTGCCGAACACGACGTCGGTGTGCTTGGTGCTGGCCTCGTCGAAGATCGGGCCGAACATCTTGCAGGGTCCGCACCACTCGGCCCAGAAGTCGACCAGGACGATGTCGTTGTCGCTGACGGTCTGTTCGAAGGTGGCGGCGGTGAGGTCGCGGGTGGGCATGGCGGGCTCCAGTCGAGTTGGGAACACCCGGTGCAACCGAGACACGGCCAGCGATATTTCTCGGCATGCCTCGCGATGAAGTGGCGCCCCCGGAAGGATTCGAACCTCCGACACATGGTTCCGGAAACCATTGCTCTATCCCCTGAGCTACGAGGGCGGGATGCAGCGAGGATAGCGAGCCGCCCCGGGCGTCCCACTGCGCACGAGCCGAGCGATGGCAATCGAATCCGGTCGCGCGAGCGTCGGCCGGTACGATCGGAAGCCCATGGCCGATCCGCTCGTCTCCGTCGCCCGTCTGCTCGCCCCTGCGTTCGAGCAGGTGGCCGGCCGTGCGGTCGATCCGGTGGTCCGACCGAGCGACCGTGCCGATGCCCAGGCCAACGGCGCCCTCGCCCTCGCCAAGGAGCTCGGCCGTAGTCCCCGCGATGTCGCAGCCGACGTGGTCGCTGCAGCCGACCTGGCCGCCGTCGCCACCCTCGAGGTCGCCGGGCCGGGCTTCATCAACGTCACCTTCACCGACGCCTTCGTGGCCGAGCAGCTCGCGGAAACGGCCGCTGATCCGCGCCTCGGTGTTCGCACGGCCGAGCATCCCGAGACCGTGGTGGTCGACTACTCGGCGCCGAACGTGGCCAAGGAGATGCACGTCGGCCACCTCCGCACCACCGTCATCGGTGACTCGATCGTCCGGCTGTTCGAGTTCCTCGGGCACCGGGTCATCCGCGAGAACCACATCGGTGACTGGGGCACGCCGTTCGGCATGCTCATCGAGCACCTCATCGACGAGGGCGCCGATGGCACCTCGATCATCGTCAACGACGACCCGAACGTCTTCTACCAGGCGGCCCGGGCCAAGTTCGACGGCGACGACGGCTTCAAGGCCCGTGCCCGCGACCGCGTGGTGAAGCTCCAGGCCCACGACCCGGACACGATCGCCCTGTGGCGGCAGCTCGTCGATGCGAGCACCGCCTACTTCAACACGGTGTACCGCCAGCTCGGCGTGCTGCTCACCGACGACGACCTGATGGGCGAGAGCGCCTACCACGACCTGCTGCCGAGCGTGATCGAGCGCCTCGGCGCCGCCGGCCTGCTCCAGCAGAGCGACGGCGCCGACGTGGTGTTCCCACCCGGCTACACCAACCGTGACGGTGACCCGCTGCCGCTGATCGTGCAGAAGGGCCACGGAGGCTTCAACTACGCAACCAGCGACCTGGCCTGCGTCATCGATCGGGTCGAGCGGCTCGGCGCCACCCTGCTGCTCTACGTCGTGGGCGCCCCGCAGGCCCAGCACCTGTCGATGGTCTTCGACGTCGCCACCAAGGCCGGCTGGCTGCAGCCGCCGGCGCGGGCCGTCCACGTCGCATTCGGCAACATGCTCGGCTCCGACCGGAAGATGTTCAAGACCCGCAGCGGCGAGGCGGTCAAGCTGCAGGCGCTCATCACCGAGGCGATCGACCGGGGCACGGCCAGCGTCGCCGACAAGAACCCCGATCTACCGCTCGCCGAGCGCGAGCGGGTGGGTCGGATGATCGGCATCGGCGCGATGAAGTACGCCGATCTCAGCACCGACCGCATCAGGGACTACGTCTTCGACTGGGACCGCATGCTCGCGTTCGAGGGCAACACGGCGCCGTACCTGCAGTACGCGCACGCGCGCATCCGCAGCATCTTCCGTCGCGCCGGGGTCGAACCGGCCGCGGTGCGCGCTCTCGCCCCCAGCCTGGCTTCGCCGGAGGAGCGGCAGCTCGCGCTGCGACTCCTGTCGTTCGACGGCGCCGTGCAGGAGACCGCCGAGCGCTACACGCCGCACCGGCTCTGCACCTACCTGTTCGACCTCGCCCAGGACTTCAGCGCCTTCTACGAGGCGTGCCCCGTGCTGAAGGCCGAGACCGACGACCTGAAGCTCGGCCGCCTCGCCCTGGCCGACCTCACCGCACGGGTGCTGGCGCAGGGACTGTCGCTCCTCGGCATCGACGCGCCCGAGCAGATGTGACCGGCCCGGACCCGACGCCATGAGCTCGCTGCCCCTCCACCTCCTGCCGCAGACCGCCCGGGTCGACGACCGGGGAGCCCTCACCATCGGAGGGGTCGCCATCGACGAGCTGGCCGGCAGGTACGGGACGCCGTTGTTCGTCTACGACGAGGCCCATCTGCGGAACCGCTGTCGCGAGGCGGTCGACGCGTTCGGCCACCAGCAGGCGGTGTACGCCACGAAGGCGTTCCTGTGCACGGCCATGGCTCGCCTCGCCTACGAGGAGGGGATGCTGCTCGACGTGGCCAGCGGCGGCGAGATGCACGTCGCCCTCGCCGCCGGCGTGCCTGCCGATGCGCTCACGCTGCACGGCAACAACAAGAGCGTAGGCGAGCTGCGGATGGCGCTCGAGGCCGGCATCCGGTACGTGGTGGTCGACTGCGACGAAGAGCTCGACCGGATCGAGGCGCTCGTCGCCGCCGGGTTGCCCCGGCCCCGGGTCGTGCTCCGCATCACACCGGGCGTGCACGCCCACACACACGAGTACATCGCCACGGGGCAGGACGACTCGAAGTTCGGCTTCAACCTCGGCAACGGACGCGCCGCTGCAGCGGTGGCCCGGGCGAGCGCGTCGGGCGGCATGGAGCTGGTCGGCCTGCACTGCCACCTCGGCTCGAACGTGTTCGCGGTCGAGAGCTTCGGCCGCGCCGCCGAGGTGATGGCCGAGTTCGCGAAGCCGTTCGGGCTGCCCGAGCTCGTGCTCGGCGGCGGGCTGGGCGTGCCGTACGTGGGCGGCGAAGAGGCCCCCACCATCACCGAGTGGGGTCGGGTCGTCCTCGGCGCGTGCAGCGCCGCCGGCGTCGACGCCCGCGTCAGCGTCGAGCCCGGCAGGTCGATCGTGGCGGCTGCTGCCGTCACCGTCTACACGGTGGGCGCGGTGAAGCAGATCCCCGGGGTGCGCACGTACGTCAGCGTCGACGGGGGCATGAGCGACAACCCGCGCCCGGTCCTCTACGGCTCCGGCTACGAGGCGTTCGACCCCATGGCGGTCACCGCCGACCGCCCCCACAGAGTGCGCCTCGTGGGCAAGCACTGCGAGAGCGGCGACGTGCTGATCTTCGACGCGGCGCTGCCCGCCGACATCGCCGCGGGTCACCTGCTCGCCACGCCGGTCACCGGCGCGTACGGCCACTCGATGGCCAGCAACTACAACAAGCTGCCCCGCCCGCCGATCGTGTTCGTGCGCGACGGCGAGGCCCGGCTCGTCGTGCGCCGCGAGACCTACGACGACCTGCTCGCCTGCGACGTCGGCTGAGCCGATCAGCGGTGGGCACTTCGGCCCATACCGCCGCGATCGCTGGCCAGGCCGATCACCACATCCGTATCGTGACTCTCGACAGCCCGACCGATTCGAGCTGGTGCAGGATTCCATCACTGGTGTGTGGCGGGAACCACGCAGCGACCGGCCGGAGGCGGCGGAGCCTCCGGCCGGTCGTCGCGCGTGGGGGCAAAGACCGCCCGTCCTCGCGGCGCGTCGCCTAGCCTTCGACGCCGTGGCTCTCGAGGGAAACGTGGTTCGGATCGGTGTGCTCGGTTGCGGGAACGTGGGCGCTGCCTTCATCCAGCTCATCGACCAACAGGCCGGGCCCATCGAGGCCCGTACCGGTCTCCGTCTCGTGGTCACGAAGGTCGCCGTGCGCAGCGTCAGCCGCGAGCGTTCGGTCGAGCTGCCTGACGGTGTGCTCACCCGTGATGCGCATGCCGTCGTCGCCGACCCCGACGTCGACGTCGTGGTCGAGGTCATCGGTGGCATCGAGCCCGCGCGCGAGCTCATCACCACGGCGCTGGCGAACGGCAAGCCCGTCATCACCGCCAACAAGGAGTTGCTGGCGAACGTCGGCAGCGAGCTCTACGCCGCCGCCGACGAGGCCGAGGTCGACCTCCTGTTCGAGGCAGCGGTGGCCGGTGGCATCCCGCTCATCCGTGCGCTGCGCGAGAGCCTGCGTGGTGAGCCCATCCGGCGTGTGATGGGCATCGTCAACGGGACGACGAACTACATCCTCACGAAGATGACCGAGGAGGGCGCCGACTACTCGGTGGCGCTCGCCGAGGCGCAGGCGTTGGGCTTCGCCGAGCGCGATCCCACCGCCGATGTCGAGGGCTTCGACGCCGGCGCCAAGGCGGCCATCATCGCCAGCATCGCGTTCGGCGTGAAGATCGTGGCGGGCGACGTCTACCACGAGGGCATCAGCCGCATCAGCGCGCAGGACATCGCCGTGGCCAAGCGGCTCGGCTACGTCGTGAAGCTGCTGGGCATCGCCGAGCAGTACCCCACGGGCGAGGTCGCCGTGCGGGTGCACCCCACCATGGTGCCGGTGAACCACCCGCTGGCCAGCGTGCGCGAGAGCTACAACGCCGTGTTCGTCGAGGGTCGCGCCGTGGGCTCGCTCATGTTCTACGGCCGTGGCGCCGGCGGGTTCCCGACGGCCAGTGCCGTCCTCGGTGACGTCATCGACGCAGCCGTCAACCTCAGCAAGGGCACGCACGGCGCGCTCGGCACGTTCGGCAAGGCCGTCACCCTGCCGATCGACGAGACGTCGGCGCAGTACCTCGTCAGCATGTCCGTGGTCGACCGGCCCGGGGTGCTCCATGCGGTCACCGGCGTGTTTGCCCGGCACGGGGTCAGCATTCGCGCCGCCGAGCAGGAGGGCATGGCGTCCGACGCCCGCCTCGTGTTCATCACCCACGAGGCGAAGGAGTCCGACGTGCAGGCCACCATGCGCGAGTTGCGCGACCTCGACGTCGTCAGCACGCTCGGCGGGTTCCTGCGGGTGATCGGCCAGTGAGTACCGGGCCCGGCATGCGGTACGTCTCGACGCGCGGCGTCGCCCCCGAGCTCGGTTTCGCCGATGTGCTGCTCGCCGGGCTCGCCACCGACGGCGGCCTCTACGTGCCGGTCGAGTGGCCGGTGCTGCCGGCCGCCCTGCCGTCCACCGCCACCTACGCCCAGCGAGCCGCGCAGGTGATGGCCCCGTTCGTCGAGCCCGACATCGACCGCGCCACCCTCGACCGCCTGTGTGACGAGGCGTATGCGACGTTCCGGCACGAGGCCACCGTGCCGCTCGTGCAGATCGGCCATCGGCAGTGGGTGCAGGAGCTGTTCCACGGCCCGACCCTGGCGTTCAAGGACGTCGCGCTCCAGCTCGTCGGCAGGCTGTTCGACCACGTCCTCGCCCGGCGAGGGCAGCGGGTCACCATCGTCGGCGCCACCAGCGGCGATACCGGCTCGGCGGCGATCGACGGCGTGAAGGGATGCGCCAATGTCGACATCGTCATCCTCTACCCGCGCGGCCGCACCAGTGACGTGCAGCGCAAGCAGATGACGACGGTCGACTCGCCGAACGTGCGCGTGGTCGCCATCGACGGCACCTTCGACGACTGCCAGGACATGGTGAAGGCGATGTTCGCCGACGTCGAGTTCCGCGAGCGGATGCACCTGTCGGCGGTCAACTCCATCAACTGGGCACGCGTCATGGCACAGGTCGTCTACTACGTCACGGCGTCCGAGGCGCTCCGCGGCCCGGTCACCTTCAGCGTGCCGACCGGCAATTTCGGCAACGTCCTGTCGGGATGGATCGCGCGCCGCATGGGCGCCGACATCGCCGACTTCGTGGTCGCGTCGAACAGCAACGACATCCTCACGCGCTTCATCAACGACGCCGACATGACAGCCCGCGACGTGGTGCCGACGCTCAGCCCGAGCATGGACATCCAGGTGTCGTCGAACTTCGAGCGGCTGCTGTTCGAGATGAACGGACGCGACGGCAGCCTCACCGCCGAGCAGCTCGGCCGTTTCCGCGGCACCGGTCGCCTCGACGTCACGGCCCACCAGCGCGCCGAGTTCATCGACGGCTCGTTCCGCGCCGCCCGCTTCGACGACGACCAGACCCTGGCCGAGATCGGGCGCGTGTATTGCGACTCCGGCATGCTCCTCGACCCGCACACCGCGACGGGCACCGCGGCTGCACGGGCGCTGTGCGGCGACCACCCGGTCGTCACGCTCGCGACGGCGCACCCGGCCAAGTTCCCGGCAGCGGTGCACCGCGCCACCGGTATCGACCCGGCGCTGCCGCCCCACCTGGCCGACCTCTTCGACCTGCCCGAGCACGTCGTCGATCTGCCGCTCGACCTCGCCGCAGTGCAGCACTACGTGTCGACCACCTTCGTTCGCTGAGCCCACGCCCGGCCGGGCAGGCGTTACGGGCAGGCGTTACGGCCATGCGTTGTGTCGGGGTCACGTTGTGGGTACAGTGCGCAGCGTTCGGGTTCCCGAACCGCCCCCGTCTCCGTCTCTGGCCATTGATGTGCCCGACGAGGATGCGAGGTCGATCTCAGGCGGTGGGGCCGCCGGCGGTGTCGAATTCCCCGACGCACGCCGAGTCCCACGCCCCCGTCAGAAGGCAGGTGGCCGGTGGCCGCGGAAGCTCTCGAACAGTCGATGCTGGAATCCAAGGACAAGGACCAGCTCCTCGCCATCGCCCAGGCGCTGGGCATCAAGACCACGGCACGCGCCGCGAAGGCGACGCTCATCACGAAGATCCTCGAGTCCACCGGCGGTACGTCGGCCGGCTCGAGCAGCCCGGCCGAGGCGCCGGCCGCTCCGGCAGCCCCCGCCCCCGTTGCCGAGGCCGCCGCACCGGCCGCACCGGCCGCACCGGCCGTTCCGGCCGTCGTGCTCGGACCCGACGGTGAGCCGCTCGCCGACTGGGAGATCGAGCTCATGCAGTCCGGGGAGGCCCCCGACACCGTCCCGGCCGTCGGCGAGGCCGCCGGCGCGTCGGCCGAGCAGGACGACGGCGACGATGGTGACGACGAGTCGCAGGGCGAGGGCTTCGAGGGCGAGAGCCGCAACAGCCGTCGTCGTCGTCGCCGCCGCAAGGGCCGTGGTGGCGAAGGTGCCGCCGCCGGCGACGAGGGCGAGCCCCAGCCGCACGCACAGCAGCAACAACAGCAACAGCAACAGCGTTCGCAGCGGTTCGACCGGAGCGATCGCCCTGACCGCGGCGGGCGCGGTGACCGCAACGACCGGTACAGCAACGAGCAGCGCGGCGGCGGTGGCGGCGAGCAGAGCGACACCCCCACCAGCACCGAGCCCGTGCAGGTGAGCGGCTACCTCGATCTGCGCGACGAGGGCTACGGCTTCCTCCGCGTGCACGGCTACCTCGCCAGCAAGGAGGACGCGTACATCCCGGTGAAGCTCACCCGGCAGTACGGCCTCCGCAAGGGCGATCACGTCACGGGCCTGTCGCGCCCGGCGGGCCGCAACGAGAAGAACCCCGCCCTGCTCGAGATTCACACGGTCAACGGCGGCGACCCCGAGCAGGCCCGCAACCGCAAACGGTTCGAGGACCTCACGGCGCTGTTCCCGGACGAGAAGCTCCGTCTCGAGAACGAGAGCGACCCGAACAACATGACCGCGCGCATCATCGACCTCATCTCGCCGGTCGGCAAGGGGCAGCGCGGCATCATCGTGTCGCCCCCCAAGGCGGGCAAGACCACGATCATGAAGACGATCGCCACGTCGATCGAGAAGAACCACCCCGAGGTGAAGCTCATCGTGCTGCTCATCGACGAGCGGCCCGAAGAGGTCACCGACATGCGCCGCACCGTGAGGGGTGAGGTCATCGCCAGCACCTTCGACCGGCCGAGCGACGAGCACACGCACGTGGCCGAGCTGGCGATCGAGAAGGCCAAGCGCCTCGTCGAGATGGGTGAGGACGTCGTCATCATCCTCGACGGCATCACCCGCCTCAGCCGTGCCTACAACCTGGCGGCACCCGCCAGCGGCCGCATCCTCTCCGGTGGCATCGACGCCGGCGCCCTGTACCCGCCGAAGCGTTTCTTCGGTGCGGCCCGCAACATCGAGGAGGGTGGCTCGCTCACCATCCTCGCCACGGCGCTCGTCGAGACCAACAGCCGCATGGACGACGCGATCTTCGAGGAGTTCAAGGGCACCGGCAACATGGAGCTCCGCCTCGACCGCAAGCTGGCCGAGCGCCGCATCTATCCGGCGATCGACGTCGACGCTTCGAGCACCCGCCACGAGGAGCTGCTGTTCGATCGCAAGCAGCTCCAGATGGTGTGGAAGCTGCGCCGCGTGCTCTCGGGCCTCGCTGCCGACGGTAACGCCGCCCCCGGCCTCGAGCTCCTGGTCGACCGGCTGAAGACGTTCCGCACGAACGACGAGTTCCTCAACGAGATCGCCAAGCAGCCCTCGATGTGACCTGGCGGTTCGCCGGCTCGCCGGCCCGCCCTTTTTTCCCCACGTCGCGGTTAGGCTGCGACGTCCGATTTCTCCGCTGGAGCGCCCCATGAAGACCGAGATCCACCCGAAGTACGCCGACATGAACGTGAAGTGCTCCTGTGGCAACACGTTCACCACGAGCTCCACCAAGCCCGGCGACCTCAACGTCGAGCTCTGCAACGAGTGCCATCCGTTCTTCACCGGCAAGCAGAAGCTCGTCGACACCGGTGGCCGCGTCGAGCGCTTCAACAAGCGCTACGGCGAGCGCAAGAACAAGTAGCAGCACCCGGCGACAGCCGGCCACACCCAGTGCTGATCGACGACCCGCCACCCACCGTGGCGGGTCGTCGTCGTTTTGTCGGTTCCTGAACTCAAGCACGGGTTCGGGGGTGTCGATCGAACAAACGGACACGTCAGACGAGGAGGACCGTGGCCGATCCCGCCGACATCGCGCACCTGTTGCGACGCACCGAGTTCGTGGCGCGTCCCGACCGGGTGGCTGCGCTGTCGGCAGGCACGATCGCTCAGGCCGTCGACGACATCCTCGACATCGCCCGCAACGGCGCCACCACGGTCCCCGCGGACCTGACCGTTGCCGACCCCAACCGCGGCTGGGAGCAGTACCTGGCGGCGGCCAACTGGTGGTTGGGCGAGATGCTGGCCAAGCCCCGGCCGCTCCAGGAGAAGCTGACGCTGTTCTGGCACGGTCACTTCACGAGTTCGTGGTGGGACGGCATCGGGCGTTCCGACTACATGATGCGCCAGAACCAGCTGTACCGCGAGCTCTCGATGGGGAACTTCCGCACGCTCACCCAGCGCATGGCGCTCGAGCCGGCGATGCTCGTGTACCTCAACAACGCCGAGAACGTCGCCGCGGCTCCGAACCAGAACTTCGCTCGCGAGCTGCTCGAGCTGTTCACCCTCGGGGTGGGCAACTACACCGAGGACGACGTCGTCGCTGCCGCCCGGGCCTGGACCGGTCACAACGCACCGTGGCCCACCTTTGCGTACGTGTTCCGCCCGACCAAGCACGACAACGGCAACAAGACGTTCTTCGGTACGACGAAGAACTGGGACGGGCCGGACATCGTCAACGAGATCCTGCGCGACAACGCTGCGAAGAAGTTGATCGCCGCCCGCTACATCACCAAGAAGCTGTGGGACTTCTTCGCCCATCCGGGCGGGTCGCCGACGCTGATCAACCAGTTGGCCGACGTCTTCGTGGCCAACGACCTCGAGATCGCACCGCTGCTGCGGGCGATGTTCAACCGGCCCGAGTTCTACAGCGTGACTGCCAAGCAGGGCCTCGTGCGCACGCCGATCGAGTACGCCGTGGCACTGTCGTTCCACACCCGGGTGAGCATCAGCGATCTCGCGATGTCGTGGATGGGTGAGCGCATGGGGCAGTCGGTCTTCAACCCGCCGAACGTGGCCGGCTGGAAGCCCAATGCCGCATGGCTCACCACCAGCGCCGTCAGCGCCCGGGCGCAGATGGCCCGCCGCGCCGTCTGGAAGCTGCGCGAGTTCGGTGGCTACAACGACCTGAACGACGTGAGCGTCGACGCGGCGGTCGACCGGGTGGCTGCCATGCTCGGGCTGACGCTCAGCGCCACCAGTCGCAACGCACTCGTGGCCGCCCAGCAGGCCGAGCGATCGGCCCAGACATGGAAGAGCTACTGGTCGCCCACGAACCTCCTCACCATGGCGATGCTCACGCCCGAGTTCCACATGGCCTGACGGCCACGGAGACCACCATGCTCGACCCCGACATCTCCACAACAGACGCCCTCCGGCTGCTGTCGACGCCCGGCCTCGACGACCGCTGCGACCGTCGCGGCCCCGGTGGCTGGACCCGCCGGGGTTTCCTGCACGCGAACGGCGCCGGCGTCATCGGCGGGGCCGCGCTCGGCACGCTCGGCGAGATGCTCGTGCCCGGTGATCTGCGCGACGCCTTCGCGGCCGCCCCGATCGGGCCCACCGACGGGATCCTGCTCACCGTCATGCTCTACGGCGGCAACGACGGGCTGAACACGGTGATCCCGTACGGCAACGGGCTCTACTACTCGCAGCGGGGCAACATCGCGGTGCCGGCGGCGCAGGTGCTGCCGATCGACGGCCAGGTCGGGCTCCACCCGCGCCTGCCCTATCTCAAGAGCCTGTACGACCAGGGGCAGGTGGCCGTGGTGCAGGGCGTCGGTTACCCGAATCCCGATCTCTCGCACTTCACCTCGATGGCCACCTGGATGAGCGCCCGCTACGGCACGGGCGGTGCCACCAGCGGCTGGATCGGCCGATGGCTCGACGGGCTCTCGCCAGCGGCGGCCGAGCTCGCCGTCGCCACGATCGACAGCTCGGTGGCACTGCACCTGCAGGGCAACCAGCGCCGTGCCGTGGCGATCTCGCCACACGGTGACATGTTCGGCTCGACGTCGTCGGCCCCGGAACTCCGGATGTACGCCGGCCTCAACAACATGGCGTCACCCGCCGGCCGGGGCCAGTGGCACGACATGTTCGCCAGCACCATGAAGACGCAGATCGCGATGGCACAGCGGGTGGCGCCGGTGTTCGTGCAGTCCCTGCCGTCCGCCGAGCTGGTGAAGAAGATGACCGTGGCCGCCCGCCTCATCAACGCCGACATCGGCCTTCGGGTGGTCGACGTCGGCCTCGACGGGTTCGACACCCACGACGGTCAACCGAGCCGCCACCCCGACCTGCTCGGCCAGATCGATGCTGCGATCGCCGCCTTCTACTCGACCCTGTCGCCGACCTTCCGCGACCGAGTGACGATCATGACGATGTCCGAGTTCGGCCGCACGTCGTACTCGAACGCCTCGAACGGCACCGACCACGGGACGGCGGGCCCGATGTTCGTCCTCGGTTCCCAGGTGCGGGGCGGGCTCTACGGGCAGGCACCGTCGCTGGCAGTGCGCGATCGCTGGACGCGCCTGCAGCACACGGTCGACTTCCGGTCGGTCATCGGCACGGTCATCGACGGCTGGATGGGCGGAGGCGCCAGCACGATCCTCGGCGGCACCGGCGAGAACCTCGGTCTCTTCGGCGCCGGGCCGAAGCCCCCAGCCTCACCGGTCGTGGTGCTGCCAACGGCAGCGGCGAGTGGGTTCGTGCCGATCTCACCGATGCGTGTCTTCGACACTCGGGACGGCACGGGCGGCCGTCGGGGCCCGCTCGGCACCAGCGAGACGTGGCGGTTCCCGCTGACCGGCCGGTTCGGCATCCCTGCCGATGCCGTCGCCGTCGCGATCAACGTCACCGCGGCCGACGCGACGAAGGGAACGTTCGTCACGGTCTTCCCCGCAGGCGAGGCGCGGCCCTTCTCCTCCAACCTGAACCCGGTGCCCGGGGCCGCCACGCCGAACCTGGTGATCGCTCGCGTCGGCGTGGGTGGCTCGATCGAGCTCTACAACAACGACGGTGCGGTGAACCTGATCGGCGATGTCGTCGGTTGGTTCACGCCGGCGAGCAATGTCGGGCTCCAGCCGCTGTCGTCGGTGCGCGTCGGCGACACCCGAGACGGCACGGGTGGGGCGCTCGGCGCTGTCGGTCCCGGCCAGTGGATCGACGTCCAGGTGGTGGGCGTGGGAGGCGTGCCGAACGGCACCACGGCCGTCGCGCTGAACGTCACGGCAACGGAGCCCTCGGCAGCGTCATACCTGACGGTGTGGCCGAGCGGCCAGCCGCGCCCGCTCGCATCCAGCCTCAACATGGGGCCCGGCCAGACCGTGGCGAACATGGTGCTGGCGCAGGTCGGGACCAACGGGAAGGTGAGTGTGTTCAACAGCGCCGGCAGCTCGCACGTGGTGCTCGATGTGCTGAGTGCGTTCACGCCCGGCGCGGGGTCGCGGTTCGTGACGGTGTCGCCGGTCCGTGTGCTCGACACCCGTGTCGGG
>JBEGOE010000142.1:0-3082 GCA_041182165.1 Actinomycetota bacterium | reverse complement strand
CGGAGGAACTGCTCGACCGCCTTGGTGAGCATGAGGCCACGCCACATGAGCGCGGTGTCCTCGCCGACCAGGAAACCGGTG
The DNA here is from genome assembly GCA_041182165.1 of Actinomycetota bacterium. GTDB lineage: Bacteria > Actinomycetota > Acidimicrobiia > Acidimicrobiales > Ilumatobacteraceae > VFMC01. Next base: position 3,001 of record JBEGOE010000142.1, on the reverse strand, counting down.
CTGACGACCTTGAGTACGCCACGGCCGACGCGACGCTCGTTGGGGATGATCTTCGGCTTGTCGGAGCCCTCGACCGGCAGGGCCTCGAGGCGGTCGTCGATGCCGAGCAGGCGCGGCACGGAGAAGCCCCAGATGTCGGCGTCGAGCACCCCGACCGTGAAGCCCTGCGCAGCGACGGCGGCGGCGAGGTTGACGGTGACCGAGCTCTTGCCGACGCCGCCCTTGCCGCTGGCGATGGCCAGGATGCGGGTGGTGGTGGGGATCTCGGTGTCGGGGGCGTTCTCGCGGGCGTTCCAGCGGGCCTTCAGCATCACGTCGCTGCGCTCGTCGCTGTTCATCTCGCCCCACTCGATGCGGACGTCGGTGACGCCGGGGTGCACCGCGACGCGGGTCTCGACGTCTTTCTTGATCTGCGCCCGCAGCGGGCACCCGCCGATGGTGAGCTTCACCCCGACCGTGACGAGGCCGTCGGGTCCGACCGAGACGCCGGGCACCATGCCGAGCGACACGATGTCGGCACCGAGTTCAGGGTCGATGACCGATCGGAGGAGGTCGTACACCTGCTCGACGGAAGGCGGGACCGGGACTGTGCGGGAGACGTCCACGAGGAATGATTGTACGGGGCTGCGCAGTTACACTCCCCGTACCGCTCATGGTTCAGCCGTCCCACCGAGGAGAACCCATCGTGATCACGCTCACCGACACCGCCGCTTCCAAGGTCAAGGAGCTGCTCGAGGCCGAAGGTGCCACCGATCTCGCACTGCGGGTCGCCGTGCGGCCCGGCGGCTGCAGCGGCTTCTCGTACGAGATGTTCTTCGACGGCGACTTCGCCGCCGACGACGAGAAGGCCACGTTCGGCCCGTCCGATGCACCGGTGTTCGTGGTGGTCGACCAGGCGTCGAAGCAGCTGCTCGAGGGCGCCACGCTCGACTACAAGGACGGCCTGAACCAGGCAGGGTTCAGCATCACGAACCCGAACGCAACCCGCACGTGCGGTTGCGGCTCCAGCTTCAGCTGAGGGCGTCGGCGAGCAGTTCGGTCAGTTCGGCCTGGTCCCACACGATGTCGATGCGGCGCACGATCGTGCCGGCGGCGTCGGTGACGAAGATGGCCGGCTCGTAGTCGAGGCCGGAGGCTGTGACCGCCGGGGCGACCGTCGTGGCTTCGGGGTCCGCGTACACCTCGGCATGGACGAACGTGGCCACGCCGTCGTACGCCTTCGCAGCCTCGATCAGGAAGTCGAGGCCCGGCCCGCAGGTGGCGGTCACGCAGTGGGCCGGCGTGCCGATGATGTAGACGACCGGCTTGCCGGCGGCGAGCGCCTCGGTGAGGGTGACCTCGTGGAACGGGCAGGCACCGTCGAGGCGGGTGCAGATGGGGTCGACCCCGCGGGCGTCGTCGGTCGTGGGCGTGTCGAACGGCGCGAGCGGCTGTGTGGGCGACGGGACCGTGGTCTCGGCCGGGTCGAACAGGATGAACGGGGTCGGGTCGCCTGCCGCCCCGTCGAACGAGAAGTCGTACAGGCCCGCCATCGGGATGGTCGCGGTGATGCTCCAGTACGGCACGCCCAGGCCCTCGCCGCGGCGGGGAGTCTCGAACGTGGCCACCTGGGTGCCTTCGGCGTCGCGGATGACGCCGCGGAGGACGTCGGGGCCCAGCGTGACGAGCGTGCCGTCGCTGTTGGCCAGCGAGATCGCGAGCCGTACGTCGCCCGGCGTGAGTGCCTTGCTCTGCGGGTAGCGCTGCGCCACCACCCAGCCACCCGAGTCGAAGGGCACGTCGGTGTCCTCGACCGCGACCGGGGTGTCGTCACCGCAGGCGGCGAGCACGAGGCCGGCCCCCAGCGCACCACCGATCGCCAGGAGGTGGCGGCGGGTGTAGCGAGGAACGAGGGGCTCTGCTGCGATTCGGCGATCGACACTCATCGCTCCGAGCCTACGAGCGCCTACGATCGGCGCCATGACGAAACCCCTCGGCCCCTACACCCCTGTCGTCCGCGCCGGTGACTGGATCATCGTGAGCGGTCAGCTTGGCATCAGCGACGGGGCGCTCGTCGAGGGTGGAGTCGCAGCGCAGACCACCCAGGCCGTGGTCAACCTGCAGGCGCAGCTCGAGTCGATGGGTGCCGGCCTCGGCGACATCGCCAAGACCCTGTGCTTCCTCACCGACATGGACACGTTCGCCACGTTCAACGAGGCGTACGTCGCCGGCTTCGGCAACGCCCGCCCCGCACGCAGCACCATCGGTGTCGCTGCGCTGCCGTTCGGCGGCGCCGTCGAGATCGAGGCCTGGGCCTTCAAGCCGCAGTGAGCTCGGCAAGCCCGAGTGAGTTAGGCTCTGTCGCGTGCCTGGTGCCATCGCCATCGTCGTCGTCCTGCTGTTGTTCCCGATCATCGCTCTCATGGGCACCGCCCTGATCGCCGTCGTGCTGGGCATGGTGTTGAACAAGGACGCAGAGGTGCGCAACGAGGGCAGCGAGCTCCTCGAGCTCAACGTCTGACCACCCCCATGCACCACCATGACGCCTCGATCGAGGTGCTCACCCAGGCGGTGCTCCGGTACGCCGTCGACCGGATGCGGATGGATCCGCCGCCGCTCGACATGGGCACGACGCTGGCAGACCTGCAGGAGCGTGCAGGTGGCACCGTCACACCGGCAGGCATCGGTGGCCTCGGCGCCCTGGACCTCTTCGCCGACGTGCTGGCACCCGCGTGCATCAGCGCCGACCATCCACGGTTCCTGTCGTTCGTGCCCGCCGCGCCCACCGAAGCGTCGATCCTGTTCGACCTCGTGGTCGGCGCATCGAACGTGTACGCCGGGTCGTGGCTCGAGGGTGGCGGCGCCGTGTTCGCCGAGAACGAGGCGCTGCGGTACATCGCCGACCTCGTCGGCATGCCCGCGGCGGCGGGCGGCGTGTTCGTCAGCGGTGGCACGGCCGGCAACCTGTCGGCCCTCATCGCGGCGCGCTGGCGCTGGCGGCATCGGCGGGGATGGTGATCAC
>JBEGOE010000141.1:0-5416 GCA_041182165.1 Actinomycetota bacterium | reverse complement strand
AGCATCACGTGCTGGCCGTGCTCGTCGGCGAGGATCTTGCGGATGCTCGCCTCGGGCCCCGGCTGCTCACCCTTGAGCGCCGCGGTGAGCGTGCGCATGCGGATGAGGTCGAGGAGCGTGTGCTCGATGTGGACCTCGGCGATGCGCTGACGCATGAACGGGTCGTCGACGCCGTCGGGGTACATCTCGCGGATCGACTCGATCAGCTCGACGGCGGTGGGGCCGTTGCCCCAGAGGACACCGCCGGTGCTGAGCGACACCCGCTCGTTGCCGAGGGTGACCTTGGCGAGGCGCCAGCCGTCGTTCAGCTCGCCGACGAGGTTCGCCGCAGGGATGCGCACGTCGGTGAAGAACACCTCGTTGAACGTGTGCCCGCCGGTCATCTCGGTGATCGGCCGGATCTCGATGCCCGGCAGGTCCATCGGGCAGATGATGTACGAGATGCCCTTGTACTTCGACACCTCGGGGTCGGTGCGGGCGATGAGGATGCCGAACTTCGCGTACTGGGCGCCGCTGGTCCAGATCTTCTGGCCGTTGACGATGAACTCGTCGCCGTCGAGCACGGCGCGGGTGCCGAGGTTGGCGAGGTCGCTGCCGGCACCCGGCTCGCTGAACAGCTGGCACCAGAACTCCTCACCCGACAGCAGCGGGAAGAGGTGACGATGCTTCTGCTCCTCCGTGCCGGCGTAGAGGATGGTGGGGCCGGCCCACCCGATGCCGATCGGGTTGGTGGGGCGGCGCACACCGGCCTTCGACAGCTCGTCGTCGATGATGAGCTGATGGATCGGGTCGGCGTCGAGACCCCATGGGGCGGGCCAGTGCGGGGCCACGTATCCGGCCTCGGCCAGCTCCCGGCCCGACGGCGACGGATGCTCGACGAGCCACTCACGCACCGTGATGCGACGGGGGTCATCGGCGGCAGGCAGGTGGAAATCCATGGATGCACCTTAGTGATCGTCTTACCGACGGGTAACCCCGACCCGCCAGGTCGTCCGGCCGGGGCCCCGGTGACACTGCGGGACTACCCTCGCTCGTCGTGACTTCACCATCGTCTGCGCCTGCCGGTTGGAACCTCGCCGAGATCTGGGAGCGCAACGCCGATCGCTTCCCCGACGCCCTCGCCCAGTTGCAGGGCGACCGCTCGTACACGTGGGCCGAGTTCGACCGCCGCGCCGACGGCATCGCGGCCACGCTGCTGGCCGCCGGCCTCGGCCACCAAGCCAAGGTCGCGCACTACCTCTACAACTGCCCCGAGTACCTCGAGAGCATGTTCGGCCTCTTCAAGGCCGCGCTGGTGCCGGTGAACACCAACTACCGCTACACCGACGACGAGCTGGCGTACCTGTGGGACAACGCCGATGCCGAGGCCGTCGTGTTCCACGCCTCGTTCACCGACCGCTGCGAGCACATGCGGGCCCGCGCCCCGCAGGTGAAGCTGTGGATCTGGGTCGACGACGGCACTGCGGCCTGCCCCGACTGGGCGGTGTCGTACGAGACCGCTGCGGCGGGGGCCGACGGCCGTGTGGTCCCCTCGTGGGGCCGTTCACCCGACGACCTCTACATCCTGTTCACGGGTGGGACCACCGGCATGCCGAAGGGCGTCATGTGGCGCCAGGACGACATGATCGGCAGCCTCGACGCCGCATCGAAGCGGCCGCTGCCGGCTGTGCCGGGCTGGGACGAGTTCGACGCCCGCATGGCCAAGCCCGGCCCGCGCAACCTGCCCGCCGCGCCGCTGATGCACGGCACCGGTGCGTTCAACGCGATGTGGAACCTGGCACTGGCAGGCTCGGTCGTCACGCTGGTGAACCGGCACTTCGACCCGGTCGACCTGCTCACCACCATCGAGGAGCACCGCGTCAACAGCATCTCGATCGTGGGTGATGCGTTCGCCAAGCCGATCCTGCGCGCGCTCGACGCCGAGCCCGAGCGGTGGGACATCTCATCGCTGCGGGTCATCATCTCGAGCGGTGTGATGTGGGCGTCCGAGACCAAGCGTGGCCTGCTGCGGCACAACGCGCGTCTGATCATGATCGACAGCCTCGGCAGCAGCGAGGCGATCGGCATGGCGAGCAACACCACCACCGCCGAGACCGCAGCGAACGACACGAGCACGGGTGCGTCGAGCGTCGCGAAGTTCGCCCTCGGCCCGAACACGAAGGTGCTCACCGAGGACGGCCGCGAGGTGTTGCCCGGCTCGGGCGAGCGCGGCCGTGTGGCGCTGCGCGGCCGTACGCCGGTCGGCTACTACAAGGACGAGGCGAAGAGCGCGTCGACGTTCATCACGTTCGAGGGTGTGCGTTGGAGCATCCCCGGTGACTGGGCCGAGGTCGAGGCCGATGGAACGCTGAAGCTCTACGGGCGTGGCAGCCAGTGCATCAACACGGGCGGCGAGAAGGTGTTCCCCGAGGAGGTCGAGGAGGCGTTGAAGACGCACCCGACCGTTGCCGACGCCGCGGTGGTGGGCGTGCCGGACGAGCGCTTCGGCGAGGCGATCACCGCGCTGGTCGAACCGCACGGCACCGACCCCATCGACGAGGCCGCCCTCATCGCGCACGTGCGCGAGCACCTGGCCGCGTACAAGTCGCCGAAGCGCATCCTCACCATCGAGACCGTCGGCCGCGCCGCCAACGGCAAGCTCGACTACAAGCGACTGAAGCAGGAAGCCGTCGACCGCCTTGGGATCAGCCTGGGTTAGGGTGCGTCCACGGTTGCCGCCGGGGGGCGGCTCCGCTCTCCGGGGGGATGCCATGCGACTCAGGTGGGGTGCGATCGTCATCGCTTGCGTACTTGCTTCGGCCTGCACCGAAGGCTCGACCGGCGAGGGGATCACCACGGCACCGAGCGCGACGGAGCCGGCCATGACCGGGCCGCCCGCCACCACACCGGACACCGAAGGCACCGACGCTGCCGACACCACCGTGGCCGACGACGGTTCCCTGGTCGCCCAGTTCGCGGGGCAGCCATGGGCATTCGGGACGATGCCGGCAGGCGCGACCCCTGCCGACGCAAGCGCCGAGCCGATCGTCATCGGCATCATCAACCAGGAGGACACGCCGGTCGGATCGTTCCCCGAGATCCGCCACGCGGTCGAGGCCGCCGTCGGCTGGATCAACGCCGAGCTCGGCGGTGTGCAGGGCCGGCCGATCGAGCTGGTCGAGTGCATCACCAACTTCTCCGTCGAGCAGTCACAGGCCTGCGCGCAGAAGATGGTGCAGGCGAATGCCGTGGCCGTCATCAGCGGCATCGACATCACGGCCACCGGGTCGCTGCCCGTGCTCGAGCAGAACGGCATCCCGCTCGTGTCGGCCGTTCCCACCACCCTGGCCGAGCTGCGCAGCAACGCCACGTTCTCGTTCAGCGGCGGCATCACCGGTGCGTACATCGCGTTCGTGGCCGACGCCCACGCCAAGGGCGCCACCAGCATCGCCATCGCCTACGGCGACTTCGAGAGCTTCAGCGTGCCGGCCACCGACTACGCGGCGACGGTCGCCGAGCAGCTCGGCATGGAGGTGACGCTCATCCCGTTCCCCCTCACCACCACCGACTACCTGCCCGTCATCCAGGCAGCCATCGGCTCGGGGGCAGGGGCGATCACGGTCGCAGCGGCCGACACCGCGTGCGTGCCGCTCATGAACACGATCCACGACCTCGGGTACACCGGCCGCACCTACGTGGTGGGCGCCTGCGCCGCCGAGCAGATCCTCGCCCAGGTGGCCGACGACGTGCAGGCGGCGATCATCTTCAACGCCGAGGGTCCGCCCGATCCGGGCATCGAGGGCGACCTGTTCCTCGGCGCCACCGAGCGCTACGTCACCGAAGCCGCCGGCGGTGCCGGCACCGTCGGGTTCCGGGCGGCGATGAACCTGTGGGGTGCGATGAACGGCATCGAGGGCGACGTCACGTCCGCGGCGATCGTCGATGCATTCCGCTCGGGGCGCGAACGCCCGAGCTTCTGGGGCCACCCCTACACGTGTGACGGGAAGCAGGTGCCCGGCATGCCGGCGCTCTGCTCGCCGCAGCAGACGCTCTTCCGTCTGCCCGACGACACCGGGACGGTGGTGGCCGAGAGCGACGGCTGGATCGACGTGCCGGCCCTCGCTGCCGGTCTTGGCTGACCCGCCACATGGCCGATCACCTGACGTACCTGCTGCTCGGCCTCGGTGGCGGCGCCGCGCTGGCCGTGCTGGCGCTCGGCCTGGTGGTCACGTTCCAGGCGAGCGGGGTCGTCAACTTCGCGCACGCTGCCCTCGGCACCTACTCGGCGTTCGCGTACTTCCGCTTCCGGCAGTCCGGCCGCATGGTGTTGCCCGTGTTCGGCCTGCCCGACATCGACCTCGGTGGCGTGCCCACCGTGCTGACCGCGCTGGTCATCGTGTGCGGCGTGGCCGCGCTGATGGGCGTGTTCCTCGCGCTCGTGGTGTACCGGCCGCTGCGCGACGCATCACCGCTCGCACGCCTCGTCGCATCCCTCGGCGTGATGCTGTACCTCATCTCGGTCACGTCGCTGCGCTTCGGCGGCCAGGGCGCGACCTCGTTGGTGATCGACCCGGTGCTGCCCACGAACCTCGTCCGCTTCGGTGACGACGTGGCCATCTACGCCGACCGCCTGTGGCTCGCCGGCATCGCCCTGGCCGCTGCGCTCGGCCTCACCGCGGTGCTCCGGTTCACCCGGTTCGGGCTCGCCACCCGTGCGGTCGCCGAGAACGAAAAGGGTGCCACGCTGCTCGGCGTGCGCACCGACCTGGTGGCCGTCGGCAACTGGGCGGCGGCCAGCGTGTTCGCCGCGCTGGCGGTCATCCTCGCTGCACCGATCACGAAGCTGTCCCCCATCGAGACGAGCCTCCTGGTCGTGCCCGCGCTCGCGGCGGCGCTGGTGTCGCGGTTCTCGGGTGTGCTGCTCACCGTCGTCGCTGCCCTGCTGATCGGCATGGCGCAGAGCGAGCTGCTGCACCTGCAGGTCACTGTCGACTGGCTGCCCGACGTCGGCCTGCAGCAGGGCGTGCCCTTGGTGGTCATCATCGTCACCCTCATGCTCGGCGCCGGCTCGCTGCCCGCACGCGGCGGTCTCGGCACCGTGCGGCTGCCGTCACCGCACCTGCCGCGCTGGGCCGAGGCGGCCGTCGCGGTGGTCATGGCTGCGGCCGCCGTGGCGATGTGGACGGGCGGTAGCGAGCTCCGCACCGCGGTCATCATCAGCTCGATCGGCGTCATCGCAGCACTGTCGGTGGTGGTGCCCACCGGCTACGTCGGCCAGATCAACCTCGCCATCACCGCCTTCGCCGGCATCAGCGCCTTCACGCTCGTGAAGCTGGCCGACGGCTGGGGCATCGCGTTCCCCTGGGCCCCGCTGCTGGCGGCGCTCGTGGCCACCGCTGCCGGTGTCGTCATCGGCCTGCCGGCGCTCCGCGTGCGA
>JBEGOE010000140.1:0-5073 GCA_041182165.1 Actinomycetota bacterium | reverse complement strand
ATGGCTCGCCACACCGACTCGGGGCTGCAGGGCAGGTCGAGGTGCCGCACGCCGAGATGGGCGAGCGCGTCGATGACCGCGTTCTGCACCGCCGGCGTGCTGCCGATGGTCGACGCCTCGCCGATGCCCTTCGCCCCGAGCGGGTTGAGAGTGGTCGGCGTCTCGGTGGAGCGGACGTCGAACATCGGGAACTCGGCGGCCGACGGCACCTTGTAGTCGAGGAAGTTCGAGTTGAGCGGGTTCCCGTCGGCGTCGTGGAACACCTCCTCGTACAGCGCCTGGCTGATGCCCGCCGCCGCGCCGCCGTGCTGCTGCCCCTGCACCAGCAGGGGGTTGAGCACGGTGCCGCAGTCGTCGACGGCGATGTGTCGCAGCAGGGTGACGAGCCCGGTGTCGCGGTCGACCTCGACCACCGAGACGTGCGCGCCGAACGGGAAGGTCGCGTCGGGCTGGTCGAAGTCGAGCTGAGCGGCGAGGCCGCTGGTGCCGTCTGCGTGGTCGACAGCATCATCGCCAGCCTCATCGCCAGCCTCGTCGCCGGTGCTGCCCATCGCGATCGCCTCGCTGGCGAGTGCGCCCCAGTCGAGCGACGACGTCGGCACGCCGGCGACCCCGACGGTGCCGGTGGCGGTGTCGACCACGATGTCGTCGACCGACGCCTCGAGCAGGTGCGCGGCCAACCGGCGGGCCTTGTCGACGACGGCCTCGGTGGCGCGCAGCACGGCCGACCCGCCGAGCTGCAGCGAGCGCGACCCGCCGGTGCCGCCGCCGCTACGGACGGTGTCGGTGTCGACGGCGAGCAGCCGGATGCGGTCGACCGGGATGCCGGTCAGATCGCTGACGATCATGGCGAAGGCGGTCTGGTGGCCTTGGCCGTGCGCCGACGTGCCGGCCTTCACTGACACCGTCCCGTCGGGGTGCACCTCGACCGCGCCGTACTCGGAGTTCGAGCCGCCGGCGGTCACCTCGACGTAGGTCGACAACCCGATGCCGAGCAGCTTCGGGTCGTTCGCCGACCTGCGGCGAGCCTGCTCGGCGCGCACCTCGTCGTAGCCGGCGGCGGCGAGGGCGGTCTCGTGCGGCAGGAGGGTGTGGCCGCTGTCGGAGGTGAGGCCGCTGTGGGTGTGGAACGGGAACTCGGCGTCGGGGATGAGGTTGCGGCGGCGGAGCTCGACCGGGTCCATCCGCAGTTCGAGCGCGGCCTGGTCGACGAGGCGCTCGAGCAGCGCGGTCGCCTCGGGTCGACCGGCACCGCGGTACGGGCCGGTGGGGCAGGTGTTGGTGGCGGCCACCACCACGTCGAACTGCATCCGTGGCAGGCGGTAGGTGCCCTGGGCCATGCGCTTGGTGCCGCCGGGCAGGAACGCTCCGACCGTGGGATACGCGCCGGCATTGCCGACCAGCCGCACGCGCATGCCGGTGAACGTGCCGTCGTTGCGGCAGCCGAGCTCGGCGTACTGGATCTGGTCGCGGCTGTGCCCGATGGCGAGCAGGTCCTCGCTGCGGGTGGCCACCCACTGCACGGGCCGTCCGGTGCGCATGGCAGCTGCGGCCACCAGCGTCTGCTCGGGGTAGAGGCCGGCCTTGCCGCCGAAGCCGCCGCCGACCGGTGGCGTGATGATGCGAACCTGGTCGCGCGTCAGGTTCAGTGATCGGGCCAGCAGGTTGTGGAGCATGTGCGGCATCTGGGTCGACCCGTACACGACGACGCGGCCGTCGGTGTCGACGAACGCGGCCACGCCGTGCGGCTCCATCGCGGCGACGGCCATGCGCTGGTTCACGTAACGGCCGCGCACGACGATGTCGGCATCACCGAAGATGTCGGCGTCCGCAGGGTCGGTGGCCTCGACCGCGATGTTGCTGCCGTGCTCGGGGAACAGCAGTGGCGCACCGAGCTCGAGCGCTGCTTCGGGATCGATGACCGCTTCGAGCGGATCGAGGTCGACCACGACGAGCTGGGCGGCGTCACGCGCGTGGGCGTCGGATTCGGCGACGATCGCGACGATCGGCTCGCCGACGTAGCGGACGACGTCGGTGGCGAGCACCGGCCGCCCGAAGTCGTCGTGCACCTTGGCCATGCCGTGCTGGGTGGGGAGGTCGAGGTCGGCGGCGGTGAGCACCATCACGACACCCGGTGCGGCTGCGGCGTCGGCGGTGTCGATCGCGGTGATGGTGGCGTGGGCCATCTCGGACCGCACGAGCACCAGGTGGAGCGCGCCGTCGAGCTGGGGGTCGTCGAGCTGGGGGTTGGCGACGTGGAGGTCGGCGACGTAGCGGACGGCGCCGGTGAGCAGCTCGGGGTCTTCGGTGCGCAGCACTCGGGTGCCGAGGATGGAGCCCTGGCGCGGGGCGGTCGGCGAGGGCGAGGTCATCCGACCATCATCGCCGCAGCAGCGGTCTGCTCACTGCCTGGACGATCGCGGGTGCTACACCTGCCGGCATGACGACGACGCCCGCCGATCCCGCCGACGAACTCTTCCACCCGGTCGGCGCCGATGCCGCGTGGAGCGAGAGCTACTACTTCAACTTCGTCGACCCCGACACGGGCATGGGTGCGTTCACGCGCATGGGGTTCCGCCCGAACGACGGCTGGGCCGACGCGCTGCACGCCGTGTACCTGCCCGGCGGGCGGGTGGCGTTCACCTACGGCCGTCGCACCGACCTCACGCCCCAGGTGGTCGAGACGTTGGGGCCGGTCGACCCGACGGTCGGCAACCTCACCCTGCGTCGCGGCGAGGCATTCCGGCGATGGGACATCGTGTATTCGGGCGAGGCCCAGGACATGGACGACCCGACCGTCATGCTGGCCGCCACGAAGGATCGGCCGGAGGGCTGGCACCGGCCGGCGCACCTCGAGATGGAGGTCGAGTTCGAGGCGATCAGCGACCCGCACTACGCCGTCGGTGGCTCGCAGGGGCACTTCGAGCAGACCGGTCGGGTGACCGGCTCGATCCGGCTCGGCGACGAGCAGTGGGACGTGCACGCGTTCGGTGTGCGCGACAAGTCGTGGGGGCCGCGCACGTGGCAGGCGCCGAGCGGCACGGCGGCCAAGGCGGCCGGCCCGGCGGCGGTGCAGCAGGGCTGCTTCCTCAACTGGTTCTCGATGAACTTCGGTGCCGACCTCGCACTCGGCGGCGCGTGCGGTCGGGCCGCCGACGGCACGTTCCGCGGGAAGGGCTGGATCCAGCGCGACGGCGAGACGCTCGACCTCGACGATGTGACGATGACGACCGTGTTCGACCCGGAGAACCCATTGCTGCACGAGTCGGTGCAGTTGCGAGCGACCGACAGCCGCGGCGTCCCGATCGTGGTCGACGGCACGTTGCTGTCGATCTGCCCCACCAAGATCCCGCGCCGTGACGGCGTGACCTTCGTGAACGAGGGCCTGGCCCGCTTCGAGACCGATGGCCGCGTGGGCTACGGCATCTCCGAGCACTGGCACGCCGTGCCCCGCTGAGACGCCGGCCCGGTGCCGGCCCGGTGCCGGCCGCGGGCCGCCGTTACTCCATCCAGAGGATCTCGACCAGGGTGACGATGACGACCAGCGCGGGGAACAGTGCGGTCGGGAGCCAGAGTCGTGACGACCGCTGGTGCTTGGCCCGTGCGACGACGGCCATCACGAAGGCGACCAGCGCCACCGCCATCCCGCCGACGAGCGAGTACCCGGCGAGGTAGCCGACGAAGGTGTCCGAGACGGCGTCCTCGCCCCCGAAGGCCCAGGTGAGGCCGAAGATCGAGTACGCCACCGCGAGGACGGCTGCGACGACGACGGCGAGCCGGACCGCCCACCGGGGCAGTCCCGTCGGGCCTGGCGCAGGACCGGCGGATGGGGGGCCGCTTCTCGAGCTGGGGCGGGTTGTGGACATCGTGCTCACCTCGTTCCCGGTCGATCTGGTCTCGTCGTGCAGTTCGATCGTGCGGTTCGCGGGAGGGCCTGCGCCAGGGACGTTGGTCCCCGATCGCGTGGGGAACCGGGATGTCATCGGGGCCTGTGAGGTGAGTGTCACAGCTCGGAGACGAGCAAAGTGATTCTCGTCATTGTGTCGGTAAAGTGAGAATGATGGCAGCAAAGCGGGCGCGGAGTCGAGAGGAATTCGTGGTCGCTGCGACTGCATTGGTCGAGGCCCGTGGATGGGGTGCGCTCACCATGCGGGCGCTCGGCGAGTCGATGGGCATCGAGCACACGACCATCTACCGTCACTTCGCGAACAAGAGGGCGCTCATCGACGCCGTGCTCGACCAAGCGTTGGCATCGCTCCATACCGACGGCTGCGGCGACACGCCGCGTGAGCGCATCGTCGGCAAGCTGGTCGCGTTCCGGGGGTTGGTCCGTGCCAACCCGTACCTCGGGCCGGCGATCATGGGTCGGCGGGTCTCGAGCGACCGGGGGCTCCAGTTCATCCGCACCCAGGTCGACCTGCTCATGGCGATGGGCCTCGACGGTGAGCGCCTGGTGCGCTGCTACCACGCGCTCGACACGATCACCATCGGGTGCGCCGTCTATGACTACAGCGCCGGCCCCGGTCCACTCAGCGATTGCCAGACCCAGTACCGAGCGCTCGGCCTCGACGGGTTCGACGCCGCGGCACGCGATCTCGACTCGATGGCCGCGATGGCCGACGAGGCGTTCCGGGTCAGCATCCACGCCGTCCTCGACGCCTTCACCGCTCGCCCCGACGGCGACCTCGGGCCTGACATCGTCACCCCGACGACCTGAGGCCTGATTTCCCGGGAGCGACAGCCGGCGGGTGGGCTCGCTCGGGGTTGCCACTGCGCCTGCTCAGCGCCCACTGCGTACCATCGCACCATGGGGGACATCGGGGGGATTCGAAGTGACAAGACGTCGGTGCGGGTCGCCGACGACGGCAGGGCCGCCGACGTGCTCCTGTTCGAGCAGCAGGAGCGCCTCGCCCGGCGGTGGTACGAGCCGCGCGAGGGCGTGTGGTGCCTCGTCGGGAACGGCTTGTCGAACCAGACGTTCGTGCGCGGGCCCGAGGGGATCATCGCGATCGACACCGGCGAGTCGGTCGAGGAGATGCGCGAGGCGCTGGCCGAGCTGAGGGCGGTGACCTC
>JBEGOE010000139.1:0-4055 GCA_041182165.1 Actinomycetota bacterium | reverse complement strand
ACCCGACCGAGCGCGTCGAACGCCAGATCGAGCGGTTCGCGCCGGGCTTTCGCGACACGGTGATCACCCGCAACGCCATCGGGCCGGCGGCCTGGGAGGCGTACAACCCGAACTACGTGGGCGGCGACATCGCCGGCGGGGCGCACACGGGCCTGCAGCTCGTGTTCCGCCCGGTCATCGGCCGGCCCTACGCGACGTCGGACCCCCGCATCGTGCTGTGCTCGGCGTCCACCCCGCCCGGCGCAGGGGTGCACGGCATGTGCGGATATCACGCCGCCCGGAGCGTCCTGCGCCGTTAGCCTTTCCGGCCATGAAGATCGGCGTCGTGGGAGCAACCGGACAAGTCGGCGCGGTCATGCGCCAGATCCTCGCCGAGCGGCAGTTCCCGATCGACGAGATCCGGTTCTTCGCCTCCGCTCGGTCCGCCGGCACCACGCTGGCGTGGCTCGGCACCGACATCACCGTCGAGGACGCATCCACCGCCGACCCCTCCGGGCTCGACATCGCGCTCTTCTCGTCGGGGGCCACTTCGTCGAAGGAGCTCGCCCCGAGGTACGCCGCGGCCGGGGTCACCGTCATCGACAACTCGTCCGCCTGGCGCATGGACCCGGACGTGCCGCTCATCGTCAGCGAGGTGAACGGCGCCGAGATCGCCAACGCCCGCAAGGGCATCATCGCCAACCCGAACTGCACCACCATGGCGGCGATGCCGGTGCTGAAGCCGCTCCACGACGAGGCGGGCCTCGTCCGCATCGTGGCCAGCACCTACCAGGCCGTCAGCGGCGGCGGTCTCGCCGGTGTCGACGAGCTCGACAAGCAGTCCCGCGAGGTCGCCGACCGAGCCCGCGAGCTCACCCACGACGGCTCGGCCGTGCCGTTCCCGGCGCCGTCGAAGTTCGCCAAGCCGATCGCCTTCAACATCCTGCCCTACGCCGGCAAGTACGTCGAGGACGGCTCGCTCGAGACCGACGAGGAGCAGAAGCTCCGCAACGAGAGCCGCAAGATCCTGAACATCCCGGACCTCCGCGTCAGCGGCACCTGCGTGCGCGTGCCGGTGTTCACCGGTCACTCGATCAGCATCAACGCCGAGTTCGCCCGTGCCATCTCGGTCGAGCGAGCGATTCAGTTGCTCGGCGCTGCGCCCGGCGTCGTGCTCAGCGACATCCCGACGCCGCTCGAGGCCGCGGGCAAGGACCCCAGCTACGTGGGCCGCATCCGCCAGGACACCTCGGTCGACGACGGTCGTGGCCTGGCGCTGTTCCTCAGCAACGACAACCTCCGCAAGGGCGCCGCACTCAACGCCATCCAGATCGCCGAGCTCTTCCTCCGCTGACCGCAACGACCAGCGGTGAGGCTGCAACTCTGGTTGCAGCTGGTTACGCGAACCGCACGAATCTGCAACGAGAGTTGGACGTCGGGTCGCTCAGGTGGCAGCGGGGGCAACCGTCGGCGTAGCGCTCGACGGCCTCGGCCAGGTCGATGCCCATCTGGTTGGCCAGCGACGCGACCCAGGCGATGACATCGCCGAACTCGTGGCGTTGCTGCTCGGGTGATCCCTTGCGGACCGCCTGAGCGAGCTCACCGACCTCTTCGCACAGCCAGGCGACGCTGGCTGGAACCCCTCGAGCGCGGTCACGATCGCCGAAGGTGCGATCGATCACCGCCTGGAACTGGGCGAGATCCATAGTGGTCGGGGTGGGGAGATTCGAACTCCCGGCCTCCACGTCCCGAACGTGGCGCGCTAACCAAGCTGCGCTACACCCCGAATAAGTGCGACAGGACTCTATCCGGCGGTGATCGCTTCTTCCTCGGCCGACTCGACGTTCGCGTCGGGGTCTGTGTCGGGTTCGGCATCGGTGGCCTCGGCGGCGACCGACGGGTGCAGGATCGCGTCGACCGCACGCTGCAGCATGAGCGCGTCGAGCGGCTTGACGACCCAGCCGTCGGCGGCGCTGCGCTTGGCGAGGTGGAGGTCGGCCCGCCGGTCGAGCAGCATCAGCACCGGCACGTGGGGCAGGGCGCCGGCGCTCTCGTCGAGGCGCAGCGCCATGGTGACCGCCATGCCACCCATCGATCCGCATTGCAGGTCGAGGATCGCGAGGTCGGGTGTGCGCTGCTCGACGACCCTGCTGACGTCGCGGCCGTTGCGGCAGACCGTGAACGAGGTGTCGGGTCCGGACAGGGCTGCGACGACGTCGTCGAGGACGTAGTCGGCGTCGGTGGCGACCAGGATGTGCACGTCGGGCAGGTTATCCCGCAGCGGTGGGCGCCGCCCCAGCCCGCTCGAACAGCAGGCCCCGGATCAGGTCGAGGCCGTCGAGGTCGTGAACGTCGTCCGGCAGCAGCGGCACCCACACCACGGGCGCGTCCGCCACGTCGGCCAGCAGGTCGCCGAGTTGCTCGCGCTCGGCGGCGGCGGTCGCGTTGAGCTCGTCGAGGTTGGCCCACAGCACTGCGTCGGCCGCGGTGCGCGGACACCTGGGCGTGCCGAACGACGGCGTGCACCGGTTGACCACCAGGCCACCCACCTCGAGGTCGGACTCGGCGAGCCTGCCGGCGAAGTACCGCGCCTCCTCGACGGTGTCGCGCTTGGGTGATGCCACGAGCACGTAGCGCGTGCTCGGCGCCCGGAGGACCTCGAGCACCTCGTCGGCACGCGTGCGGAACCCGGTCTCCATGCCCTCGAACGCCTGGAAGAAGGCGATCGCGTCGGCCAGCACTTCGCCGCCCACGACCTTGCCGATCGTCCGCAGCTCCGGTTGCGCCGCGTTGTTGAGCACCCGCAGGCCCCGGCGGGTGGGCACCATCATCAGCTTGAACAGCGGATGGTCGATGAACCGGGTGAGGGTGCCGGGCGCGTCGAGGAAGTCGAGTGCATTGCGGGTGGGTGGTGTGTCGACGACGACGACGTCGAAGCGAGGGTCACCGTGCAGGGCGTGCAGCCGCTCGGCCGCCATGTACTCCTGCGTACCGCTGAGGGCACCCGCGATGTTGCGGTAGAAGCCGTTGGTGAGGATCCGCTCGGCCTGCTCGGCGTTGGGCGCGTTGGCCCGCACGAGCCCGTCGAAGGTGGCGGCGGTGTCGAGCATCATCGCCCACAGCTCGCCCCCGACCGCCGGGTCGAGCAGCAGCCGTGCCGGCTCGTTGCTGAGCCCCTCGGGCAGCCCGAGCGCATCGGCCAGGCGTTTCGCCGGGTCGATGGTGACGACCACCACCCGCTTCCCACGGCGTGCGAGCTCGAGCCCGAGCGCCGCTGCCGTGGTGGTCTTGCCGACGCCGCCCGACCCGCAGCAGACCAGCACGTCGGCGTCTGCCAGGGCCGCCTCGAACGCTGGCACCGTCATAGCGCCGCCGCCAGTGTGGCGATGTCGTCGGGGGTGAGGCCCGGCGTGACGATGTGGGGCAGGTGCACCTGCCCGATGGCGAGCAGCTCGGACAGCCGCTCGACTTCGCGGCGGTGCAGCGTCCGGCGAGCGTTCCGGAACGTCGCGGCAGCGGCCAGCTGCGGATCGGTGCCCTCGCCGCACTGCAGCTCGGGACCCTCGTCGACGCCGTTCACGACGACCGGTCCGAGCTGCACACCGACACGTTCCTCGAGGGCATAGGCGGTCTCGACCAGTTCGTTCACCGGGGTGGTCTCGGGCAATGTGACCAGCACCACCTGGCAGCGCGCCGGGTCGCTCAGCATCTCGAGCACGTCGAGGGCCTGGGTGCGAATGGGGCCGCCGCGCACCGTGTCGAGCAACCCACGGGGCGACAGGAGAAAGCTGATCGCGTGCCCGGCTGCGGGGCCGTCGACGATGACGACGTCATGGTCGTCGGCCCGTTCGAGCTGCTTGAGCTTGCCGAGCACGACGATGTCGTCGATGCCGGGCGCAGCGGTCGAGACCACCTCGATGATGCCCGCCTTGGCGAGCCGCTTGGCGACGCGGCTGAGGCCGTGATCGTCGAGGTACTCGGTGAGGGCGGCCGGCGCGCTGAGCGACAGGTGCTCGATCGAGCCGGCACCGGCGTGGCTCGGGCCCTCGCCGGTGAGCCTGGCGAGGGTCGGCTTG